>JAJAZE010000479.1 GCA_026785925.1 Pyrinomonadaceae bacterium | reverse complement strand
TTTTTGATAACGGGAATCCAATACTCTTTATCCTGCTCACGAAACAAAAATTCTTCTGCCAACATATCGGCGTTGCTGGCTGGCACGTTGCGCGTTTCCGTCCAAAGTTTAATAAAGTCCTTTGTCCGTTTGCCAATCGGACGACTTTTGCCCGTATAAGTGGCTTTGGTTTTAGAAGGAAACGGATTTGCGGAAATAATTAAGTCCGACTTTTGCGATGCTTCGCCGGAAGTTGCTTTGATAAGTTCGGCAATCGAGCGAACCGGATAAGTGTTCCAATCGTTTTGAGCAAACAAAGGAATCGTCAACGCGAGAATTAAAAAGAAAGTGTAAAGTATTCGTTTCATAATTTTACTGCTTTGATTACAACAAGAATCGGCACAACGGTTGAGATGACGTGGGGCGAAACCGCCACTAAGCCCGCTAAAATTTACCACGCAACGTGATAACAAAGTCGCTGTTTCGCCCTCACGTCCATTGAATTGTTGGGTGCGTCGTAAATATGAAACACTCCGTTTCGATAGAATTACCTGAGAACGAAATAAGCTAAAACACTTTGTAGTTGATAAATGTTCAACTTTTTATTGAATCTTTTTTGAATTGGCGCAGGACTACCTGAAACCCAAATTTTTAATTCGGCATCAAGGTCAAAATGTCCTGCTGTTTCAATACTGAAATGCGTAATGTTTTTGTAAGGTATTGAATGGTAATCAACCTTGTGTCCGGTCATTCCTTGTTTGTCAACGAGAATCAACCGTTTATCTGTGAAGATGAAAAAGTCCCGAATTAAAATATATGCTTTTTGCACTTTTTCATTCGGCGCGTAAATTTGTGAAAACTCATTTTGTGCTTGATTCGGGTCAACTTCAGAAGCATTCCCTAAAAGCCCGTCAAAAAATCCCATACAATTTGCCTCAAGTTATCCTGATTTTACATCACTTAGCATTAAACAAGAAAGCACCCAACTTTGTATTATACGGAAACCGTTTCCGTTAAATAGAGCAGATTAGAGGTAATGCCTCAGTAAAAAGTTATGGGCAACAATTTTAAATTTTGAAGACCCGTAAGTCTTTTATTTTCAATAAACCTATTTTCAAGAAATAGCTTCTGTAACTTATGACTGAGGCATTACTCTGACAAAGTAGAATTAGTTAGAACGCAAATAAAGGCTTTCAGCAATTTTGCTGAAAGCCTTTATTTGCAAAGGGAATGCCGAGGACGAGACTCGAACTCGTACGGCTTACGCCACACGCCCCTCAAACGTGCGCGGCTACCAATTACGCCACCTCGGCTTAAATCTGGAGTTTCGGATACACTATCCGATTCCCGCTGAATTTTCAAAGATATTAACGATTGGCGTTTGCCGCTTGCGGCGGTTTCGGCTCATCAATTTTCGTCGCCGTATTTGCATTGCTCGCCATATTTGCGGCGGTATTCGTATCAGTCGAAACCATTACATTCGACGGTAAAGTGTTGGCGTTCGCGTCAACTGCGACATTGGTATTGGTCGCGGCATTGGCATCGGCTTCGCCGGTCGGCACTGATTCGGTCGGTGTCTCACCGACTGTTTCCAGAACCGAGATATTTCCGGTTAGTGCCGGCATCGCCAGCAACAGAGCCGACAGCATAAATATGGTCGCCGCCGCAATCGTAATCTTCGACAAAATCGTCTGCGAGCCGCGCGGCTGAAACGCCGTGCTGGAGATATTACTGGTGAAAAGCGCACCCGCGTCGGTTTTGCCCGGTTGGAGCAAAACGCTCGCAACTAATGCGGCGCAGGACAGAAAAAACAATGTATACAATAAATAAACCACTTTTTGATAATTTCCGAATTATTTGTAATTAATAATCTGAGCAAAACTTTCCGCTTCGAGGCTGGCTCCGCCGACTAATGCGCCGTCAATATCCGTCTGCTTCATCAAACCCGCAATGTTGTCCGGTTTGACCGAACCGCCGTAAAGAATTCGTGTCGCCTCCGCAATCTCTCCGCCGTGCGTTTCGGCGATGACTCCGCGAATAAAACCGTGCATTTCCTGAGCCTGTTCCGGCGCAGCGACTTTTCCGGTTCCGATTGCCCAAACCGGCTCGTAAGCGATAATAATACGTTCCATATCGGTAACTGTCAAACCGCCTAACGCGCCGACAATTTGCCTTTTGACCACCGATTCGGCATTGCCCGATTCTCTTTCCGCCAGTATTTCGCCGACGCAGACCACCGCCGTCAAACTGAAAGCCAACGCCGCTTTCGTCTTTTTATTCACCGATTCGTCCGATTCGCCGTAAAACTGCCGCCGTTCCGAATGCCCGATAATGACGTGCGACGCGCCGACATCTTTCAGCATTTCCGCGCTAATTTCGCCCGTCTGTGCGCCGAAACTCGTTTCGGAAGCGCAGTTTTGCGCCGCGACTTTGATGTTCGAGCCTTCCAGACGGTCGGCGAGCGTTTTCAGATGAACGAACACCGGCGCAATAATCACCTCGCAATGATTCGCATTCGCCGCCAAAGGCTTTAACGCCAACGCCGTTTCAACTGCTTCGCCGAGCAGTTTATACATTTTCCAATTTCCCGCAATGACCGGTTTTCTCATAATTTATTCAAACGGATTTTTCTCCGGCAACTCGATTCCTTCGTAAATATCCTTCATCGCCATCTTGAAATCAACCGCCGCCAACTCGATTTCTTCATTTTCGTCAAACTCGCTCCAGTCCCACAAATCGCTGTTTTCGCGCCGCCGATAAACTTCGGCATAAATTTTATCCTGTTCGATGAGAACATATTCAGTCAAACTTTCGATTTCTTTATAGGCAAACATCTTTTCGCGCCGGTCGGTCAGCGAAGTGATGGGCGATAAAATTTCGACGATAATTTTCGGCTTGACGGCGTAATACTCGTCCTCATTATCTTCGTCGCAAACGATTACCAAATCGGGATAATAAAAGCGGTTCAGTTTTTCGACGCGAACTTTGATGTCAACAAAAAACGGCTCGCAGCCGCTTCCGCGCAGATGGTCGCTCAATTTGTTGAGCAAAGTCTTTAATATGCGATTATGGCTTTTGCTCGTGCCAGCCATCGCGTAAATTTCGCCGTCAATATATTCGTGCCGAATATCGCTGACTTTCTCGCCTTCGAGGTAATCGCGGACGGAAATTTTTAATTTTAGTTTGGGAATTCCCATAAATGAGCAAGTGATTTTATAACGCCGGAGTTGCCTGCTATTCTAGCACAATCCAAAATCGGCTTAAAACGAACCAAAAATTTTTGTGAAGTCCTGCAAAGCAGTTCAAACAGCTTTGGCAAAATTTTTCTTTTCCTTTCTCGGTCAAAAAGTTAATATATTTAACGGGCAATTTCTTCCGCCCGCACTTCTGCAAATCTTTCATTTATTAAAATCCTAATTTTTCAATGAACATATCTCCGGCATCGTTTGAAACCGTTACGGGCTTGCCCGAATTTTTCGCTTACATTTTTATTTTTCTCTGCGGCGCGGCAGTCGGAAGTTTTCTCAATGTGGTTATTCATCGCGTTCCCATCGAAGAGTCTATTATTTTTCCGAACTCGGCTTGCCCGCAGTGCGGCAAAGAGATCAAGCCCTACGATAACATTCCGCTTCTCAGTTGGCTGATTCTTTTGGGCAAATGCCGCCACTGCCAAAATCCGATTTCGGCGCGTTATCCGGCGGTCGAATTACTGACGGCTCTGCTGTTTCTGCTGGTTTATTTCCAACTCGGCTTAAACGCATTTTTGCCCGTCGGTTTGATTTTTGCGGCGACGATGACCGCGCTGATTTTTATTGACGCGGAAAATATGATTTTGCCGGATGTCATCACTTATCCGCTGCTCGTTTCGGCTTTGCTCGTCCGAATAATTTTCCCGCTGTTTTTTGGAGATTTATATTTTTCCGACCTGAAAATTTACCCGCTGATTTATCTGCAAAATTATCCCTGGTGGCTGATTTCACTGGTCGGCGCAATTCTCGGCGGCTTGGTCGGCGGCGGCTCTCTGTGGACGGTCGGCGCAATTTGGAAGCGTTTGCGCGGCGTTGACGCGATGGGTTTGGGCGATGTCAAAATGATGTTCGGAGTCGGCGCACTGCTCGGCTGGCAATTAACGCTTTTATCAATTTTTCTCGGCGCATTTTCCGGCGCGGTGATCGGAATTTTTCTAATTTCCCGTCAGAAAGACAAAGATATGCAGACGCAAATTCCTTTCGGCATCTTTCTCGGCATCGGCTCGATTATCGCGCTGCTCTTCGGCGAACAGATTATCAAATGGTATTTTCTAATGTTTGTTCCTTAAACCAATCTAACCTACTTTGGCAACCGTTTCCAAACAAATCGTCGAGCAATAACTGTTCGCCGAACGCAGATTTAATGCTTTGTTCTGCGGAATCCAAGTTCCGCATTTAGCGCATCTGACTAAGGCAATATCTTTCGCGTCCGCCGGTTTTTCGATGCGCTTTTCGCCCGTCTTGCCGACCTGTTTCATTTTACGGAACATTTGCCAAACGTAGATCGCCATTTTGATTTGTCGGCGATAGCGCAAGGCAATTAATGCTGTTACTGCAACTAACAAAGCTAATAAAATTAACCACTTCATTGTTTTTGCGGGTCGCTTTTGATTTGCGAAATGCGTGATTCCAACTCGGTTAAATACTGATTGCCGGCATTGACTTCCTTGAGTTTGGCAAGATACTTTTCAGCCTCGACGGTATTATTCTGGCTCAAAAAAGTCTGCGTCAAGACTTGTAAAGTTTTTTCGTGCTTCGGATTAATTTGGAGAGATTTCTGAAATTCGCTGACGGCTTTTTCGTTTTCCGGCGGCGTATTTAAAAAATACGTCAACCCCAAATCGGTTCGCACATCAACATCGTTGGGTTTTTGCTGCAAAGCAAGCAGATAAAAGTCGCGCGCTTTTTGCAGTTGGGCGTTGTCTTTCTTAAAATAGCCGATGTCGAAATAAGTATTTCCGAGCGTCGTCAGTAGATCGTAATCCTTTTTATCATTTTCGTAAGCGCGATTTAAAAGCCGCCCGACTTCAGCTAAAAGTTCCGGGTTCTGCTTCATCGCCGCGTAACGATACAACGCTAAACCGAGATTTTTTTGGAAAGCCGGATTATTCGGATTGCGGTCGGCTTCAGCGATTCTTTCTCGAATTTCTTCGTCGCTTAAAGCAGGTTCGGTTTGGTTTTGGCTCGCCCCGTTTTGGGAAGTTTTCAAACGCTCATTTTCGCCGCGCAGATTGTTTAACTCGGCACGATTCAGCGCGTTCGCCAGTAAAAATCCGCCGCCGAAACTAACGATGACCGCCGCGATTGAGAGCCAGAATGCTTTTCCGTTCATTGCTGAAATTTTAACAAACCTCGTTTAAAAAAGCGACGAGCGGTGATTTTCCGATAGAAAACCAACGCTCGAAATTTAATCTTGAAAACAGCTTATTTTTTAGTATTTTCGGACGGAATAAACGGCAAATCTTCGGCACGGCGACGCGGCTGCGGATCGGCGACGCGGCGGCGCGGAATAATGGCATTGCCGCGCCGGTCAACGCTTCCCGCCGGAAGACCTTTGCCGTGAACGGCTTCGACCAGAATGCGCGTAATTTCCTGCGACAGCGTTCGATGTTCCGCCGCCGCGCGACGACGCAGAGATTCCTTTAACTCGTTGGGAACGTATGCTCCGATAAAAACACCTTTCCGATTTGCCATAAAAAATTGATTTCTCCTTAAACTCGATATAAATAAATGCCGATAAATATACGCCTCACAAATCAGAGCAAGTCTATAAGCCGAATTTTGTATCCGCCCGAAGGCAGATGGTAATCATTCATCTAGGCGATTCGTTACCGAACCGCTCAAGCGACCTACCCGAAAACGCCGTCCGAATCGCTTCGGACAATGAGCGGGCAACTCATCAGCACGTTTTCCTATTTGGTCTTGCACCGCGAAGAGTTTACCCAGCCGCGCTTGTTACCAAACACGCTGACGCGCTCTTACCGCGTCGTTTCACCCATCACCTTTCGGCTGGTTTGTTTTCTGTTGCACTTGTCGTCATCCGATTTTTGGAAAAATCGAACGCCCGGACGTTATCCGGTTCGCTGCCCTTCGGTGTTCGGACTTTCCTCTTAAATTTTTCAATCAAAGCGATTACCCGACTTGCTCTTTTTTGCAAGGCTCGAATATCTTAACAAAAAATGTTCAACAATTACAATTCAGGTTTTAACGGAATTTCGCGGCAAAAGTTTAATTGATAATCTCTATCGTGTCGCCGGCTTTGATCAAAGGGTCGGGCTGCTTGCCGTCTTTGATCGAATTTAAATCGAATTCCATCAGCGCGAGCAATCCGGCTTGATTCTTGCGGCGGATAACGACTTTTTTGACGTTTGCTTTACGCAAACCGCCGGACGCGAGAATCGCCTGCGTTAATGTCAAATCTTGATGATAATCTTTTTGACCGGCAGTTTTGATATTGCCGCCGATAAAATAAAACTGCGAATTAGTAGAACCTGTCGGAGAATTATCGGACGATTTAAATTCGAGAAGATCGCCCGGAAAAATTAAAATATCGTCTGATTTTGCATCCTTTAAATCAATTTGCTCGGTTTCCGCATTAGCGCGTTTGATGATTAACAAATCGGCTTTCGGCTGAACAATCGCTTCGGCGCGAATCATAAAAAGCGGCACGGCTTCGCGCGGCAGAAATTTTTCACCGGCTTTTTCCACCAAACCGAGAACCGTCACGGCGTGGCTGGCGTGTTCGCGCACTTTGACGGAAATTTGCGGATTTTCATAAAGTTTGATTTTTTCCTTGAGCAAATCTTCGATTTCTTCGGTCGTCAAACCGCCGACTAAAACCATTTCGTTCGCCAGCGGATAATCAATCGTGTTATCGTTCAGAACCGTAAAATAAGTCGAAGCCTTTGCCGGCGCGTTCTGCAAACTGATAAATAAAACGTCGCCGACCCCGATTTTGTAAATTTCGGTCGGTGAAACGGCTTTCAGATTGGCGCGTTTGACGACTTCCAAAGTTTTGCTGGCGATTGAGCGACTTTCAAATTCTTTATTCTCAACCGCGGGATTTTCAGCAATTATTTCAGTTCGTTTTTGATTGTCAAAAATTTCACCTTCAGAAGTCGGCGGATTATTCGGTTTATCAACATTTTTGCCGGTTGTAGATTTACTTTTCGTTTTCGGGTTTTGCGAGTAACCGAAATTGACCTTTTTAACCGTTTCCGGTTCAGTTTGCGCGGCAACGCCAACTGTCATTAAAGAAACGGCGATCAACGTGTAAGCAATAAATTTTAAAGGCAGAGATTTTTTCATAAACTTAAAACCGAGCAAACCACGCCGGAGACGTTTTTGCTCGAAATTTGAAAAATTTGTTTGGAGACAACAAAGATAGAACACCTTTTCAAATTGAGCAAGTGTTTTTCGGCGAATTCCAAAGTAACTCGCCGCTCTTCTATAAAGAGTTAAAAACCGCCCCTTTCTATTAAAATCAGATTTTATTCCAAGAAATTCAGATTTTAAATTTTGTATTCGGCGGGAAAATGTCTTTTTGAAAAAGATGCGACCAGTTTTTTTGATAAAAGTTTGTGACCGACAACTCGATTTCATCGGAGGTGCGGCAAGTTTCCAGAGTTTTTACGAGTTCCCGCGTTTCTTCCCAGGCGATTTCCGAGACGATTTTTCTGACCCGCGAAATCGAGTTGATGTTCATACTCAATTCGGTCGCGCCAAGTCCGAGCAAAATCGGCACATAAACCGGCGAACCAGCTATTTCTCCGCAGACACTCGCCGGAATTCCCTGCTTTTCCGCCGCCTGCAAAACTATCCTTATCGCCCGCAAAACCGCCGGATGCAGCGTTCTGAACCAATCCGCGACCAATTCGTTATCGCGGTCAACCGCCAGCAGATACTGCACGAGGTCGTTGGTTCCGAGACAGATAAAATCAACTTCGGCGACGATTTCGTCAATCGTCAAAACCGCCGACGGAACTTCGATCATTGCGCCGAGCCGTAAGTTGCCGAATCCGATTTTTTTTCTTCGCAGCGCATCTTTTTCCCGTTTCAACATCAATTTCACCTGCAAAATTTCTTCGACATCGGAAATCATCGGCAGCACGACGTGGATATTGTCGGCTTTCGAGGCTTGCAGAAGTGCGCGAAGCTGTACGCGAAATTCTTTTGGGTGCGAAAAACCGAGCCTGACGGCGCGCAGACCGAGTGCCGGATTTTTTTCCCTCGATTCGGTTTCGTCCGCCAGTTGTTCGACGCTTAAATCGAAAGTGCGAATCCGCACGCCGTCGCCGCCGACAAGTGCGGCGATTTTGCCGTAGGCTTCGATTTGTTCGGGTTCGTTCGGAAAACCTTTGAACTGATTAAAAAGAAATTCCGAACGATACAGCCCGACACCTTTCGCGCCGAACCGTTTGGCGGGCGCGTAATCTTTCGGCGAATCGAGATTTGCCCGAACGATAATTTCGCGCCCGTCGAGAGTTTTTAACGCGCTCCGCACCGCCGTCGTTTCCGCGTTTTTAGTTTCGTGAAATTCTTTAACCGCCGTTTGATAACGCCTGACGTTTTTTCTCTCCGGATGCAGGATAACTTGCCCGCCGAAACCGTCAACGATCACTTCATCGCCGTCCTGAACCTGCCGTAAAATTCGCTTAACTCCCGTCACGGCGGGCAGATTCATTTCGCGGGCGAGGATAAAAGTATGCGATGTCCAGCCGCCGTTTTCGGTGATAATCGCCTGCGGCTGACTTTCCGCCAGTTCGATTAAAGTCGAAGGTTTGACTTCTTTGGCAACGATAATCGAGTTTTTCTGCAAATGCAGAATCGCGCTTTTGCCGCCGCCGAGTGCCGTCAAAAGTCGGTCGGCGACATCTTCCAAATCAATATAACGCTCGCGCAGATGCGCGTCGGAAATTCGTTTATACTGAGCGATGTAATCTTCAGTAACGATTTTAACCGCCCATTCAGCATTGAATTTTTCCCGCTTAATCAAATTTTCGACTTTTAAATGCAGCGATTTATCTTCGAGAATCAGCAAGTGCGCGGAAAAAATATCGGCTTTGGTTTTTTTGATTTCTTGGTTTTTGACTGAAAGGAACTTTTTTAATTGACGAATCGCCAGTCGAACAGCGGCGCGGTAACGTCGAAACTCGCGCTCGATTTGCGAATCATCCAGTGCCAGACGATAAAATTGTCGCCTGCGCCCGTGCAGACAAACGACTTTTCCAATCGCAAAACCTCTGGAAACCGTGCGGGCGACGAGTCGTAATTCGACTTTATTTTTTTGCGCCG
>JAJAZE010000478.1 GCA_026785925.1 Pyrinomonadaceae bacterium | reverse complement strand
ACCGTTTGCCGATGTCGCCGCGCTGATCAATCGAGCCGAACAAATCTGGCTCGATCTCGAAACGCAGGATTGGCTCGCCGCGTTCGCCGCGCATCCGAAAATCGGCGCGAAAAAATCCGTCTCGCCGCAATCGGCGCAATCTGCCGAATGGTCGAACGCGGAACAGTCCGGCACACAAACCGCCGCCGATTCGGTGCGCGATGAATTGGAAACGGCGAATTGTTTGTATGAAGAGCGATTCGGGTTTATATTTATCGTCTGCGCGACCGGCAAAAGCGCGGAGCAAATGCTCGATTTATGTCGTCGTCGTTTAAAAAATGATGCGGCGGCGGAAATTCGCATTGTGGCTGACGAGCAGAGAAAAATCACGGAAATCAGGTTAAAAAGGCTGCTGGAATCGGGAATTTGAATGAGCGCAATCACGACCCATATTTTGGACGTTTCGACAGGCTTTCCCGCTCGCGGCGTTCCGGTTACACTGGAGCGTCGGACGACGAAAAACTGGGAAATCGTTGGCGAAGGCGCGACCGACCAAGACGGACGGCTGCGTGATTTGCTCGCGCCGGAGGCGATTTTGCCGACGGGAAACTATCGGCTCATTTTTGACACCGAAACTTATTTTGCAAAACAGCAAATCGAAGGATTTTATCCATTGGTGACAATCGAATTCACCGTGCGCGGCGCGGCACAGCATTATCACGTTCCGCTGCTGCTGAGTCCATTCGGCTATTCGACTTATCGCGGCAGTTAAATTTATGACGGTCAAAATAATCCACGACAATTACGGCAAAGCGCGGGTGCGTTTGATGAAAGTAGCGCGAGAAGCCGAGCGGCACGAATTGCAGAATCTGACCGTCAACATCGCGTTTGAAGGCGATTTTACGGAAGTTCACACCGTCGGTGATAACAGCCGAGTGCTGCCGACCGACACGATGAAAAATACGGTCTACGCGCTGGCGCAGCAGACGCGGGAAATCGAGGAAATCGAAGTTTTCGCACTGCGTCTGGCTGAACATTTTCTGACGAATAACGCTCAGGTTACGCGAGCCGTCGTTGAAATCGCCGAACACGGCTGGACGCGCATCAATGTCGGCGGCGAACCGCATCAGCATTCGTTCACCAAAGACGCGGACGAACAACGCACGACGAAAATCAGCGCGACCCGCGACGGCGCGACGATTGAATCGGGAATCGAAAATTTAATCGTGCTGAAAACGACCAAATCCGGCTTTGTCGGTTTTATCAGAGATGGCTACACGACTCTGCCCGAAACGACCGATAGAATTCTGGCAACTTCGATCAAAGCCGATTGGCGTTACGCGAATTCCGATGCGGCGACGGGCGATGTCTGGCGAAACATTCGGCAAACGATTGTCGAAACTTTCGCCGAACACGATAGCCTTTCCGTGCAGCACACGCTTTACGCGATGGGCGAAGCGGTCTTGGAGAAGTTTCCCGACATCTTGGAAATCGTCTTTTCGCTGCCCAACATCCATTGCCTGCCGGTAGATTTGACACGCTTCGGCTTGGCGAACGACAACCGAATTTTTGTGCCGACCGACGAGCCGCACGGTTTGATCGAAGCGCGTTTGAGTCGTTGACAAAACGCCGCCGCGATCCGAAAACCCGAAAAATTATTATTTGACAAATTGCTATGAAAACCACGCTATCGCCGAAATCAATGCAGGAAATCACCGAAGGATTGCAGCCGTCGCTCGCCGCGTTTGCGTCGCGCTATCCGGGCGAATCGGGTCGTCGTCAGCCGGTGCAGACGGTTTACGGCGGCGCACATCTTTTCAAATCGGATACCGCGCCGCGTCTCGGCATACTCGCGCTGCGCTCATTTGAAACTTACGCGCCCGATGCCGCAACTTTCGCGCAAATTCTCGAACTGCCGGACAAGTTAGCCGACACCATTTACGAGCGAGTGCGGGAAAAACTCACCCGCGAGGCGGTCGAAGATTTTCGTATTGATTTTGAAGACGGTTACGGCACACGCCCCGACGCGGAAGAAGATGGTCACGCCGTCTCAGCCGCGCAGGAAGTCGCCAAAGGTCTCGCCGCCGGCACGCTGCCGCCGTTTCTCGGCATTCGCATCAAAACATTTTCCGAAGAACTGCACGTTCGCAGCATTCGCACGCTCGATTTGTTTTTGACGACGCTCGTCGAAGCCGCCGATGGACGCTTGCCGGAAAATTTTGTCGTCACGCTGCCAAAAATAGTTCATCCGGCGCAAGTCGCCGCGCTCGCCGACATCTTCGATTTACTCGAACCAAAACTAAACTTGCCGAAAAATTCGCTTAAAATGGAGATGATGGTTGAAACCACGCAATCAATCATCAACCAACGCGGCGAAACAAATTTGCCGCTAATGCTCGATGCCGCTCGCGGACGCTGCACGGCGGCGCATTTCGGGACTTATGATTACACGGCAAGCTGCAGCATCACCGCCGCTTATCAGGATATGCTGCATCCGGCTTGCGATTTCGCCCGCCACATAATGCAGGTTTCATTCGGCGGAACGGGAATCTGGTTGTCGGACGGCGCGACCAACATTATGCCCGTCGCGCCGCATCGCGGAGAGTTGACGGCGGCACAGGCATCTGAAAACGCGGCGGTCGTCCGACGCGCTTGGAAACTGCATTACGAACACGTTCGACATTCGCTCGCCAACGCTTTTTATCAAGGCTGGGATTTGCATCCGGCGCAGTTTCCGACGCGCTACGCGGCGGTTTATACGTTTTTTCTCGAAGGCTTGGATGCGGCGAGCGAACGGCTGCGAAACTTTGTTGAAAAGGCGGCGCAGGCGACGCTTGTCGGCGATGTTTTTGACGACGCGGCGACCGGACAAGGGCTGCTCAATTATTTTCTCCGCGCCATTAACTGCCGCGCTCTGACCGAACAGGAAGCGCAGAATTTAACCAGCCTTTCGCCGGAAGAACTGCGCTCAGGCTCGTTCGTTAAGATTTTGCAGAACCGGCAGAATTAGATGACAGGATAAAGTGTCGAAAAACAGCGATTCCAAATCACTAAAGACAGCCCAATACGTCTGATAACGAATGCGCTTGTCGCTGAAATTTCTTGTCGCTGATACAGATTTGATTTTTTCAGTTACAGATTTGATTTTTTCAGTCAAAGATTGTCAAATGTCGTAAAGACCAACTAAAATCATCATTATTTCCTTTTATGCAAGAAGTCTTTGCAATTCTAAAATTCCGACTTTTGTTCGAGTTACTCCTTGATCTTAAAATGAATCACTTCAATTTTTATCGCTGCTGTTTGCTTTCGGCACGAATAACAATATGCGTGTCAATTCCGCTTTTAGCAATTATTCTGTCTGAACGCCCAACCGCCGCGCAAACGAAATCTTCGCCCGTGTCTTCGGAGGTTGACCGCAATCGTCTGGAAGTTATTGAAGAACTCTCCGAATCACTAGCGAACGATCTGCTCGAACTCTCGGTTGCCGTTCGCAACCGCGATTTGCTATTGACGGCGGATTTTTTTCCGGCTGGAATCGTTGCCAAGCCTTTTCCCTCGCGCCCGACGGCGATTATAAACCAAGTCAAATGGATCGGAAATCACGGGTGGGAAACATCAGAAAAGTCGCCATTGATTACTCCGGCTGGTGAAAGCAAATCAACGGGCAAAGCATTTTTGCAGGATTGGAAGGAATTTTTGGCGCACTTCTCTGACATCGAAGATGCGCGGTTTAAAGTCAAAGAGGCTAACTTTGATCGAACTGCAAAAATTGTCGTTGGAGCGCAGCAGCCGACAGCGGTGATCGGTGCCACAGGAAGAGCGCGAATTGCTTTCTATGTTATCGGACGCGATACGGCTGGGAAACGTGAATGGGCGCGTGGGACTTTCTGGGCGAATGTCCGTGCCGATAAAAATAATCACTGGCAATTTGATTCGTTCGATTTAATCAACTTCGATTCGCTCGTTGCGGAAAAAGATTTGTTTTCCGAAGTGGCGGTTCCCGCCGGTCTCGGCGCGGTGATTCCGGGTTTTGGAACGCCGGAAAACAGCGGTTTCGTCTGGCACGGCGCGGCAGGCGGCGATTTGAATAACGACGGCTGGATTGACTTATTCGTCGTCGGGACGAATCGAAACTATCTATATTTGAACGATCAAAAAGGCGGTTTCCGTGACGCATCCGACGAAGCGGGCGTGAAAATTACGGCGACGGGAAGCGCACCGCTCATCTTCGATTATGACAACGACGGCGACGCGGACGTTTTTATTTCCGCCGTCGGTCAGCAGATGTTGTTTGAAAATCGTTTTAAGCAAACCGGCAAATTAGAGTTTAATGACGTTTCGCTCGAATCCGGCGTGGCGAAAGATGCCATCGGCTTTTCGGCGGTCGCGGGCGATGTCAATGGCGACGGTCGGCTCGATGTCTACGTCGCTTCGTATAATCGTTACGGGCAAATCACGCCCGATTCGTGGTTCAGAGCGACGAACGGCACACCGAATCTTTTATTCATCAGCCAGACGGACGGCAGTTTCCGCGAAGAAGCTGAGAAATGGGGCGTGAACGACAAGCGTTGGAGTTACGCGGCGGAATTCGCGGACATCAATTCGGACGGCAAAATTGATTTATACGTCGCTAACGACTTCGGCGAAAAGGCGATGTTTATCAACCAAGGCGACCGATTCGTTGACGAAGCCGAAACTCGCGGCGTTCTCGATTCGGGCAACGGAATGGGCGTGTCCTTCGGCGATTACAACAACGACGGAAGATTGGACTTACACGCTTCAAATATGAGTTCGACCGCCGGAAATCGAATTTTGACGCGCCTTTTTCCGAATTCGAGCGCGAAGGATAACGTGCTGAAAAAACTCGCGGCGGGCAATAATCTGTTTGAAAATACCGGCGACGGCAAATTCAAAGATGTCACGGCGGAAGTCGGCGGATTTTCCGGCGGCTGGGCGTGGGGCGGCGGATTCATAGACTTTGACAACGACGGTTGGGAAGACATCTACACGCCGAACGGGTTTATTTCGGGTAAGTCAATGAAGGACACCTGAAGTCAGTTCTGGCGGCAAGTTGTGTCGCAGGATAACGACGGAAAAGATGAAAAAGGCGCACTGCGTTCGGATCAGAACAGTTTGATGTTCGGGCAAGGGTTTTCATTCAGCGGTTACGAACGCGATCCGCTTTATTTGAATTTGAACGGCAAAAAATTTACCGATATTTCGGGCGTTTCGGGCATTGATTCGATCACCGACGGACGCGCCGGCGTGTTCGCCGACTTTGACAACGACGGCGATCTTGACGTTTTTTCGACGACGATTCAGAACCAATCGCATTTATTATTTAGAAACAACGTCGGGCAGGACAACAATTATCTGCGCGTCGTTTTAGAAGGCGACGGCAAAACGATTTCGCGCGATGCTTTCGGTTCGGTCGTCCGCGTCAAAACTTCCGCCGGGATTTTGACGAAAATAAAATCGGGCGGTTCGGGTTTTATCTCGCAGCACGATCCGCGTTTATTATTCGGATTAGGCAAAGACGAACGCGCCGAATCAATTGAAGTAACGTGGGCGAACGGCGCGGTCGAACGATTTGAAGGCGCGATGGCGGCTGGTTCGACGCTTGTTTTGAAACAGGGCAAAGGCAAAATTGAAGTTGTTTCGATTGGCAAAACGAATCTGCCGAATCCTCTGACGAAAGCGGAAGTTTTCGCGCAGAGTTTGAAAATTAAAATCGGCGAACCGCTGCCCGATTTCGCCGTCAAGACGATGAACGGCGCGGCGAGTTCGATGCGAAAAAATTTCAAACCGAGACGGCAGACTTTGATAAACATTTGGGCGACGTGGTGCATTCCGTGCGCCAAAGAAATGCCGGAACTCGAACGAATGCGCGGCAAACTCGCGGCTCGCGGCGTTGATTTACTCGGACTGAATGTTGACGCGGAAAAAAACGCGAACATCAAAAGCTACGTCGCCGGAAAGCGCGTCACTTATCCGATTTTAATCGGCGGCGTAACGGCAATCGAAAACATTTACGCGACCGACGAGTTAGCCGTGCCGCTGACGATCTTAGTTAATGACAAAGGCATCGTGACGGATTTGATTCCCGGCTGGTCGGCGGAAACGCGGCGCAGATTTGACGAATTAAGCGGCGATAAATTGACTGAATCGGCGATTCAGCCGAAGCCGTCGAAAATGATCAAAAACCGCTGATATTTTCAGTTATCGGATGAATTCCGAAAGTTCAGAGTCCAAACTTTAGTTTGCCGCTTCCGCCGCGCTTCGCCGGTGGAAGCACACGCCGGGAGCGTAAAAACAATCAATCTTAATTCTGACTGTCTAACGACAACCAAATCGTCGTCAAACAAAAATTAGCTATCAATCGCGGCGGCAAAAAGTGGAGTTCGTCCGATCTCTAAATTTATGAAAAGACTCTTGTTTTCAGTGATTTTTCTCGCGTTTCTTTGCGGAAAAGCTATTTTCGCGCAATCGGCAAACGCGACTTTGACAGGTGTCGTTACCGATCAGAACGGCGCAGTCATTCCGAACGCGACTATTACGGCAACGAATAACGCGACGAACCTTTCGCGCACCGTTTCGACGAATAACGAAGGCGTTTATGTGCTTTCGAGTCTGCCCGTAGGTGGCTATGAAGTAAAAATTACTGCCGCAAATTTTGAAACCAAAACAAGCGAGTCAGAAGTTGTCTTAAATGTAGGGCAAACTGTGATATTAGATGCTGAACTAAAAATTGGTGCTAACATTCAAACCGTGGATTTGATTGGCGAAATACCTTTTAATTGATACGCAAACCTCAAAAGTTGATTCGGTTATCGGCAATAAAGAAATCGAAAATGGGGTTTTTCGCCCAAACGGTTAAAAGTCTCCAAAGGGTAAAAATGTTTCATAGAATTTTGACCGTATTTCGCTTGAGGCTGTTTTTCTT
>JAJAZE010000477.1 GCA_026785925.1 Pyrinomonadaceae bacterium | reverse complement strand
TCGCCGAACTGAATTTCAATGTCGCTCAAGTCGCCGATAGTCAAGATTTTCTCATCACGTCCGAAGCCAAATCAAAAGGCACGCTCGCCAAACTCATCAACTTCAAATTTAATCTCAATATCACATCAACCGTTGATGAGCGGAATTTCGCCGTCAAGAGAACCGTCAAGCGCGACGAACAAGGCGACCGTTTGCGCGAGTCGGAAGCACTTTTCGATTACGCCGAAAAAAAAGTCATCTTTATCGAAACCGATCCGAAGGACGCGATGCGTTCGCCGCGCCGGATTGCTTCGCCGATTACGGGCGACACGCAGGACATTATTACGGCGATTTATACGCTGCGCCGTCTGCCGCTCGCCGTCGGCAAAATTTATGAATTAAAGGTTAGCGATTCGGGATTGGTTTATAAAATTCCGGTGCGCGTCACCGCCCGCGAACTCCAAAAAAGCATTCTCGGAAAAGTCTGGTGCTTCCGCGTCGAGCCGGAGCTTTTCGGCGCAAACCGGATGATTGACCAAAAAGGTTCGATGATTTTATGGATCACCGACGACGTGCGCCGCCTGCCGGTGCGCTCGCAAATCAACACTAATCTCGGCAGATTTGAAGTCAAACTCAAACGCATTAACGAACAATCGGTCGAGCGGTCAACCGATTCGGCAAAGAATTAAATCTCCGCTGCAAAAACGACCCGACGCTTGTTTGTTTTCACAAAAGCCTGCATAATCCTCGTATTATTTGAGTATTTTATAAAAACTTATGCCGGAAGAAAACAATTCTATCAAAAACTACGCGCTCGAAGATTTCAAATTAAAACCGATTTCTTCAGCGGAAACCATCAATCAAAAATTTATTATTAACGAAAATACGGAAGATTTTCTTCCGCTCGATGTCGCTCCCGAATCTTTGGAAAACAAAGCGGCGATTCAAAAATCAGAAGCTGAAGAACCGGCAGTCGAAGACCCGATTTTCAAACAATTAGCCGCGCCGAAACTGCCGGAATTAGCGAAACAGGATCGGGCGCGGCTGCAAATGCAGTCGCCGAATCGAGTGCATTTTTACTGGAGTTTCAAGCAAAATCCGTTTCAAACTCTGAATCGCGTCGTCGGCAGTCAGTCGAATTATCAATTGATCGTCAAACTCGTCAATCAGACCAAAGACCGCGAAGAATTGTTTCCCGTCGAAGCTGAAGGTTCGGCGTGGTTTGATGTTGAGGCGGATTCGGTTTATCGCGCCGAAATTGGATTTTACGCCGTCGGTCGCCCGTTCGTCCGCCTGCTGTTTTCCAATTCTTTGCCAACGCCGCGCAAAAATCCGAGTCCGCGCCGCGATTTTTCGGCGAACTTCGCCGTCACTGCCAACCAATTTGCCGAAGTTCTGGACGTATCCGGTTTTCAGCAGGATGCTTTTGAAGTCGCGCTCGCCGGCGACGACATTCAGACGGCAGACACGGCAGCGCAGACCGCTTTTTCGCAAATCATCGGCGACCGAAAAACCGATTACGACGAACATCAATCAAGTGAAATCCGCTTTATTTTGCTGGCTTTGGCTTCCGGTCACGCGCTCGAGGATTTGCGCGGACAAATCAGTTCCAGTCTTTTCGCCGTTCTGCAAAGCAACGCTGAAAAATTGAACGCCGAAAAAGCCTTCGCCGCGTTGCAGGAAAATTTCGACGTTTTCGGCGATGAAATCGTTGAAGAAGAATCGCTTCCAACAACAGTTTTCGGGGCGAGTTTGATAAACTTTCCGCGATTTTCCAAGCGGCGTGTTTTGCCGAAATTTTCGCCGGTCAGTTCATTTCGTCCAACGACATAAGGAAAATTGTCCACAGATTAACACAAATTTTAAAAGGCAGATGAATTTTTATAAATCTTTTGCCTTTTCTCTTTATCTTATCAGTGTTCATCTGTGTTAATCTGTGGACAATTTTCCCTATTCAAAATTTATGCCCGTCGGATACTTCAGCTTAATTTTACACGCGCATCTGCCCTTCGTGCGGCATCCCGAATATCCCGAATTTCTTGAGGAAGATTGGCTTTACGAAGCAATTACGGAAGTTTATCTGCCGTTGATTTACAGCTTTCAGAATCTTCACGAAGCCGGAATGAATCCGCGTTTAGCGATGAACGTCTCGCCGCCTTTGTGCGAAATGCTCGCCGACGAACTTTTGCAGGAACGCTACACGCGGCATCTCGAAAATCTTTACGAATTGTCGAAAAAAGAGCTTGAACGAGTGAGCCGTGAAGAGCCGCAATTTTGCGAAGTCGTCAAAATGTATGTCGAGAATCTCGGCGCGTCGCTCGATTTGTGGAATGTTAAATATCAAAGAAATCTCGTCAACGCTTTCCGCGAACTTCAGGAAGAAGGCGTTTTGGAAATCATCACCTGCGGCGCGACGCACGGTTTTCTGCCTTTGATTTCGACCGAAGAATCGCGCCGCGCCCAAATAAACATTGCCGTTGGTAATTACCGCAAACATTTCGGCAGACAGCCGCGCGGCATCTGGCTGCCCGAATGCGCGTATGAACCGGGCATCGAAAATTTGTTGAAAAATGCGGGCATCGAGTATTTTATCGGCGATTCGCACGCGCTGCTCTACGGCGAACCGCGCCCGCGTTACGGCGTTCACGCGCCCGTCGTCTGTCCGAACGGCACGGCGGTTTTCGCCCGCGATGTCGAAACGTCCGAACAGGTTTGGAGCGCGGAAGTCGGTTATCCGGGCAACGCCGATTACCGGGAATTTTACCGCGATGTCGGCTGGGATTTGCCGCTCGAATATCTCAAGCCGCATCTGCACAAAGACGGAACGCGCCGCCATCTCGGTTTGAAATACTACCGAATTTCCGGGCGCGACATCTCGACCGGCGACAAACAGCCTTACGTTCCGAATCGGGCGCGTGAAAAAGCCGCCGAAGACGCGGCAAATTTTGTCGGCAAACGCATCGAACAGGCTTACAAACTGCGCGAAACTTTTGAAGGTCATCCGCCGCTCGTCACTGCGCCTTACGATGCCGAACTTTACGGTCACTGGTGGTTTGAAGGTCCGCAGTTTCTCGATTTTCTGTTCCGCGAACTGCATTACAAAAAAGATTTGATAACGCCCGTCACGCCCGGCGATTTTCTCGACGCGCACCTGCCGATTCAGATTCAGCAGCCGTCGGCTTCGAGTTGGGGCGCAAACGGTTATTACAAAGTTTGGCTCAATGAAGGCAACGCCTGGATGTATCCTTACAGCCACGACGCGGAACGACGAATAACCGAATTGGCTAATAAATACAACGAGCCGACCGACCTCGAACGCCGCGTTCTGAATCAATTAGCGCGTGAATTATTATTGGCTCAATCGAGCGATTGGGCGTTTCAGATTTATCAGGGAACGACCGTTCAGTATTCTTCCAACCGTTTCAAATCGCACGTCCAACGCTTCGGTTTGCTGGCGACAGGTTTGGAAAACAGCGACATCAACGAAGATTTATTAAAGGAAATCGAAAGCCGCGACAACATTTTCGCGGAAATTGATTACCGAATTTATCAAAGTCACCGGTAAACGCCGAAGCATCACCCAACCTAAAAAGTTTTCTAAAGTCGGTCTTTGATCGTGCTTGCGCTCGCCGCTATTTTCTTTCGGTGTTTGCCTTAACATTTTCGTAAAGTTATCATTTCTCTTTTACTTATTGGAGATATATAAATGGTTGAAAAAGGTGTGAACATCGCTCCCGCAGACGGCAAACTCGGTATTTTACTCGTCGGACTCGGCGCGGTCAGCACGACATTTGTCGCGGGCGTGGAAGCAATTCGTAAGGGAACGGCGCAGCCAATCGGTTCTTTGACGCAAATGGGCGCGATTCGGCTCGGTAAGCGAACGGATAATAATTGCCCGAAAATAAAGGATTTCGTGCCGCTCGCCGCGCTTGACGACATTGTTTTCGGCGCGTGGGATATTTTTTCGGATTCGGCTTACGAAGCCGCGCTGCACGCCGGAGTTTTGGAAAAGTCACTGGTCGAAGATTTGCGCGAACAGCTTGATTCATTAAAGCCGATGCCCGCCGTTTTCTCGCAGAATTACGTTAAAAGGTTAAACGGCACGAACGTCAAAAACGGCAAAACCAAAATGGAGCTTGCCGAACAGTTAATCAAAGACATCGCCGATTTCAAAGCGGAAAAAGGCTGCGATAGATTAGTAATTGTGTGGGCGGCTTCGACGGAAATTTTTCTCGAAATCGGCGACGTTCACCAAACCATCGAAGCGTTTGAAAAAGGTTTATACGACGACGACGTGAGCATCGCGCCTTCGATGATTTACGCTTACGCCGCGATTAAATCGGGTGTTCCGTTCGCCAACGGCGCACCGAATTTGACGGTTGACGTTCCGGCTCTCACCAAATTAGCCGAGCAAAACGGCGTTCCGATTTGCGGCAAGGATTTTAAGACCGGACAGACGTTTATGAAAACGATTCTCGCGCCCGGTTTGAAAGCGCGAATGTTGGGTTTGGAAGGTTGGTATTCGACGAATATTTTAGGCAACCGCGACGGCGAAGTTCTCGACGACCCGGAAAGTTTCAAGACCAAAGAAGAATCGAAACTCTCGGTTCTCGAACATATTTTGCAGCCCGACGTTTATCCCGAACTCTACAAAGATTTCGCGCACGTCGTCCGCATCAATTATTATC
>JAJAZE010000476.1 GCA_026785925.1 Pyrinomonadaceae bacterium | reverse complement strand
GCAGGATTTTACCGACAAACTCGATCTGCTCGACAAATCGGTTGATCTGGTAAAAAAAGTCGGTTCGCAAACCGCGCTTTACGACGCGATTTGGCAATTTTCCGATGAAAAACTGCGAAACGCGCCCGGCAGACGAGTGATAGTTTTAATCACCGACGGCGACGATACTTTCAGCCGCGCCGACTTAAACGACGCGATTGATATTGCCCAGCGCACCGAAGCGACGATTTTCGCCATCTCGACCAAAGCCGGTTTTTTGGGAACCGTGCCGGGCGTTGACGCGGGAACTATCAAGGATAAAGGCGATAAATATCTGACGCAGCTTTGCGAGGACACCGGCGGCGAAGCGTTTTTCACCGGCGATATGATTGCGCTCGAACGCGCATTTACAAAGATTTCACAGGAATTGCGCTCACAATACATTATCACTTATCGTCCGGCAAATCAGAATTACGACGGCAAAGAGCGCAAAGTCGAAGTTCGCTTTAACGATAAAAATAAGGCTGACGATTATAAAATCCGCACTAAGAAGAGCTATCGAGCGGTGCGCGACGGTTTGAAGTAAGACATACGGAGTCAGGAATTATGGTTTGGAAAAGAAGTTACACAATTTTGTCAATCGCTGCACTGCTGATGAGCGCGGCATTTTTCGGTCTGAATAGTTCAAACGCGCAGCAGATGCCGCCGAGTCCGGCAAAACAAACGGTGTCGCCGACTCCGACTCCGACCGCTACGCCGACTCCAGAAATCGTTGAGGAAGACGACGAAGTTATCAAAATTGATACGGAAGTCGTCAATGTGCTTTTCACGGCGCAGGACAAAAGCCGCCGACTGCTGACGAATTTGAAGCAAACCGACGTGCGTCTTTTAGAAGACGGTCAGCCGCAGGAAATCGTCGCGTTCGCGCAACAAATTGATTTGCCTCTGAGTTTAGCGATCTTAATTGACACCAGCATTTCCCAAACGAGAACTTTGCCCGAAGAGAAATCATCGGCAAAATCGTTTATTCAATCGGTTGTCAGACCGGCGAAAGACGAAGTTGCGGTCATCTCGTTCACGGGCGAAGCGACGCTCGAACAAGGATTGACGAACAATGTGGCGCGACTCAACCGCGCCGTTGATAAAGTCGTATTCGTTCCGCCATCCGGTTATATCGGCGGCGGCGTGGTTGCGGGCGGCACGCCGCCGATTTCCGGCGACAATCAAATGACGCAGGGTTCGACCGCGATTTGGGACGCGATTTGGATTACGTCCGAAGAAGTCTTAAAAGCCTCGCCCGAAAAAACGCGCCGCGTGATAATTTTGCTGACCGACGGCGCGAACACTTCGGGCAGCAAAAAATTTGACGATGCCGTCCAAGCAGCGCAGCGCAACGAAGCGGTGATTTATGTGATCGGTGTCGGCGACGAATTTTACGGCGGCGTTGACGAAGGTGTGCTGCGAAGATTGAGCGACAAAACCGGCGGACGCGCGTTTTTCCCGCGTGACGAAACGGAGCTTCGCAAGGCTTTCGCGCAGATTCAAATCGAATTGCGCTCGCAATATCTGATCGCATACGAATCTTCCAACCAAAAACGCGACGGCTCATATCGCAAAATTCAGATTCAACTGGTCAACCCGGAATTAAACAAACAAAAGGTTTCGCTGACGCACCGGCAAGGCTATTTCGCGCAAAACGAACCGATTCAAAAACCGGCTAAGAAGTAACCTTCAAAAGAATTTATCCACGAAGAAACACGAAGAATTCTTCGTGTTTCTTCGTGGATAATCTTTATTATTTAGGACTTTCAAGTTTGCCGCCGACGATTCCGATGCCCGACGAAGTTAAAAAAATTTCATCGGCTTCGTATAATTCCGCCAAATACGCCGCTCGTTCTGCAACCGCGAAGTTCTCCAAGACGAAACTTCGGGTCGTGCCTTCCAAACAGCCGGTTGCCAAAATCGGCGTGTAAATCACGTTGTTCCTTTTCCAAAATACGTTTGCCAAACACGCTGAAACCACTTCATCCCGCTCGTTGAGCCTGATGGCTTCATCAAAATTCCTGGCTTTGGCGTTCTCGAATGCCAGCATATTTTCCAGGTAGTTACAGGATTTGACACCGATCAGCGGCGATGTCGAATTGATGCGGTAGGGCGAAACGGTCAGCCGGAAAATTTCGGGAACGCGGCGAAATTCCGCTGTTTGAATCAAGAGACTGGTGCGGCGTTTTGAACTGGTTTGCCAAATGGAACTCGGAGTTTCATCGAAGAAAGTAAGCCGGGCGCGTCCGCGTCTGAGATTGTTTTTTTTTAATGATTTCGAGCAGCGTTTTTTCAACGCCCGCTTCGGAGAAATCGTTTAGACTGATGCCGATTGCTTGCGCGTTGGCAGTCAATCTTCGCCAATGTTTTTCCCACTGAAAAGCAGTCGAATCGTGAACGGCGACAGTTGTAAAAATACCTCTCCCGTAAAGTGCGGCGGAAGAAACGGCGGACAGAAAAGCGTTTTCGGCGGGCTGAATTCGGTGATTAAAAGCGATGAAATCGGGCATCGTTCAATTCTGGACTTTTACGGGAGCAAACGGCTTTTTTTACCTCGTCCTAAACGATTAGAAGTTATATTTGCACTGTTTTAGCTGACGGCGCGTAGTCGTTCCGGTTTTTGGGCGATTGCAAAGACGAGCCGAAACGTCGTGCCTTCGCCGACTTCGCTGGTCGCGGAAATCGTTCCGACGTGTTCCTGAACGATACCGTAAGAAACCGCCAAACCCAATCCCGTGCCGCTGCCGATACCTTTCGTCGTGAAAAACGGATCGTAAATTTTAGGCAGATTTTCCGGTTCGATGCCGCTTCCCGTATCCGCAACTTCGATGACGATTTCCGTTTCGTTTTCAATCGAAGTCGTCAGAGTGATTTGACCGCTACCGAACATCGCATCCCGCGCGTTGATAATCAGATTGGTGAAAACCTGCTGCAGTTTTCCGCCATTGCCGAAGATTTGCGGCTCGGCGTTTGAATAATTTTTAACGATCTCAACTTGCGATTTTCTCAGTTGCGGCTCCAGCAACTGCAAAGTGTCGTCGAGCAGTTTGTTAATGCTGATTTCCGTAAATTCCGATGCGTTGCCGGTGCGCGAAAAATTCAGCAGATTGCCGACGATGTTCGATGCGCGGTCGGTTTGCTTTTGAACTTTACGCAGCAGCGCGTGTTTCGGGTCGCTTTCGGGAATCATTCCGAGCAGCATCTGCGTGTAGCTCGAAACGCCGGTTAAAGGCGTGTTGACTTCGTGCGCGACACCGGCGGCGAGCAGTCCGATAGATGAAAGTTTTTCGCTCTGCTGCAAAGTTTCTTCGAGTTTAATGCGCGAAGTGACATTCTCTAAAACGATAATCGCTCCGGTTTGATTGTTTGAAACCGAGCGCAAAGGCGCGACGGCAACATTCAAAATCAAGTTTTTCCCTCGGTGATTCGTCGTCAAAAGTTTGTAAGCGTTGCGGATTTCCGTCAGATGCCAGCGCGATTTGCCCAAAATATTTTCCAAATTGAGCGCGAAACCTTCGTCAAAAATTTCTTCGACGAGTTTGCCGATGGTTTGTTCGCGGCTCAGACTGAGCATTTCTTCAAACGTCGAATTACAGCGCGTGATTCTGCCGCTTTCGTCAACGGCGAGCAATCCGACGTTGACCGATTCGACGATTGATTCGTTAAATTCTTTGAGCGATTCGAGTTCTTCGGCGCGTTTTTCCTGTTCCTGATAAAGCAGACTGTTTTCGACGGCGACGGCGACGTAGCCGGAAACCGTCTGCAAAATCTCCAAATCTTCCGACGATA
This sequence comes from Pyrinomonadaceae bacterium, assembly GCA_026785925.1. Taxonomy (GTDB): domain Bacteria; phylum Acidobacteriota; class Blastocatellia; order Pyrinomonadales; family Pyrinomonadaceae. Next base: position 9,152 of record JAJAZE010000476.1, on the reverse strand, counting down.
AAAGCGAGCCGTCCGAGGCGCGTCCCAGACCGAGAACGGCGATCATTTTGCCGCGCACGACGCACGGGACGAAGTAATGGAGTTCCTGCCGATGAATGTTTTTGCCGTTTCTACCGAATTTTCCGATTTTTTCTTTAAGCGTCGTTTTTTCGATTGTCTCAGATTCGATCACGTCTTCCTCGAAAGATTCAAATTCGTCGGCGCGAACAATTCCTCTGGCGGCGGATTTTTGGCGAATCATCTGACGAAAATCGTTCGGTATTCGGTAGTTTTCACTGATGCCGACCGACTTGGCAATTTTGTAATGTTCGGGCAGATTTTCGTCTTCGACAAAAACAGCGACTTTCTCGACATCCAGAACCTGGCGCAGTCGTTCGGTCAGCGCGTTGAGCAGCGGGTCGAGCGCGGTCGTCACCGACAGCGTTCTGCCGAAATCGAGCAGTCCGTGCCGCAAATCATAGCGTTCGCCGTAAAAAAATCTTTCGGCGCGTTCCTGAAGAAATTTCTTGAGCGGTTCGGATAAAAGCACGATTGCCGCCATCGCTACAATCGCAATTAAAGCGCGGAGCGTTTTGTCAGTGACCGAAAGATTGTCGCCGACGGCGAGCGAAACCAAACCGAGCGCGACCGCGCCGATCATCATCGCAATCGCCACGGTCGTCATTGCGTAGACGAGAGCGCGGCGCACGACGACATCAACATCCATCAAACGATAACGCCCGACCGAATGACCGAAGCTCAAAGGAATCAAAGCGAGCGGCAGAGTGGTCAGCGCGGAAGTTACATAATCTTCGGTCAACGACGGTATGAAGCGGCGGGCGATTTGAAAAATAATAATCGGCGTGACGGCAACAATCGTTCCCCACATCGCCCATTTAATTCGCTGACGAATATGCGGCTGCTGGCGGCTTTTGAAAAATCGCCACAGCAAAACACCCGCGCCGAGCGTGACACCAACGATAAAATGATAAAAATTAGCTTGATAAAAAACGCCCGGCAAATCGTAACGGTCTATGAAATTATTGAGACTCGTCAAAAATTCGGCTTTCGGCGCGAAGTAATAAACGAGCGAAACAGCAAAAATTCCGAGTGAGATCAGCGTTGCCGGAACATACAGTGCGAAGGTTTTCCAACGCCGTTCGTCGAAAACTTCGCTTCTGACCGGATAGCGCAAACAGAAATGCAGAAAAAGCGGCACGAAAAAGGCAAAAGCAAGGTCGTCGAGCAGACTGACGGCTAAGTCGAAATCTTCGCCCAAACCAATCGGTTTATAGACGTGAAAAACAAATGCTGCCAAACAAACCGTGGCGAAATGCAGCACAAAAGGCGATTGACTGCCTTGCTTAAAGAGAACGAAAATCCCGATACCGAGCCAGATTATTCCGACCAGTGCCAGATAAATCAGCGAAGCCGTCCAGCGCGGCAGCGTGTCAACATTGCGTAAATCGGCGTAGTAAAAATTATTTGCGAAAGTATAGGAAGGTCTTTGATAAAAATACGTTAAGCTGCCGCCGACACCGGCTGTTTCGAGATACATCGAAACGTCTGCCGGCGAAGTTATTTCTTCGGTTTTATCCGCGTCCAAACCGATGCCGATCAGTTTGTCGCCGACGGCGATGCCGGCTCTCGAAGCCGCCAATCCGAGCGTCACTTTTTCGGCGTAGATGCCGTCCGCTTTTTGAATCCAAACCACGCCGTCGTTCGGCGGCAAAGCGTGGCTGGCACGCTGCGAAAAGTTCAGTGCGCCGCCGACGACGAATAAAACCGTTGCCAGAAGCCAAACCAAACTCCAACTTGTCAAGACTTTACCTTTCATCGAACAGAGGCAAACTTCACCGAAAGTTTTCAAAAGCAAACTTCGTTCCAACCGTTTTCATTGATTGGGTCGTCAAAATCTACGCCAAATAAAGGCTTTTGGTCTGGATAATTTAAGAACCAGCAAACTTTATTCAGTTTTTTGCTTGCATATCCGAGATTTCGGAAATAAAAAAATCCGAAGCCGCAAATTTCCGGCTTCGGATTGATAAATTTTCGTTTGGCGCACACAACCTAAAATCTGACTAAAATTCCGCCGCGCAAAATTCGTCTTTGTGAATTAAGCCGCAAACTTCCCTCTTCGCCGACCGCGCCGATTTGATAATCGAACAAATTTCGCGCATCCAGAACGGCTTGAGCGCGAAACGGTAGACCGAGATTCGGCAGCAACTGCGTAACCATCACGCTTAAACTCGGATCGTAAATCGCCATTCTGCCCGCAAACGGGTCAATGGCGAAAACCGTCGCTTGCGGCGATAGGCGGAAAATCGTTTTAACCTGTGTGCCGGTTTTAAAATCCGCGTCAAATTGCCCGTAGAGCGTTTGGAAAAAGTCGTTCTCAAGGATATTCGCCGGATTTGAAATTGCTTCGGGTGAAAGTTTCTGACCGCTGCCGAAAGCGTAGCCTGCCGAGGTGCTGAAGCGGCTCGACAGACGGCGCGAATAAACTATTCTGATGCCCTGCGCTCCGCCTTGCTGGTTGACGACGAAATCAGCGAGATTTTGACCGCTCGATGATTCAAACGGAAGATTTGTCAGCCCGATTCCGCGACCGCTGACTGCATCGAAAAAGACATTTGCTTCGATACTCGATTTATTGTCTAAAACGCGCTCGATGCCGAATTCGAGCCGACTGTTTTTATTCATTCGCGGCTTTTCGTTTTCAACGACGAATTCCTGCATTGAAACCGGCTCGCGGAATAAAACCTGCGCTTCTTCAAGGTCGGCGACCGAAGACCAAGTGCGTTCTTCCGTCGCGGTCGTGTAAGCCGTGCGGAAACGTGTTTTGGAATTGACATCGAACTGCAAACCGAAACGCGGACTGACGGAAAAATCCTTGCCCGCGCCGATAAATTTTGAGTAATCAAAACCAAAAACGAGAATTATGCCGCCTTTGACTTTCCATTCGTCCAACGCCTGAAAGGAAAATTGTCCGAGCGTCTGCTCCGCGCCGCCGATTTCGATTTTGCCGAGTTTGGCGACCGAACCTTTTAGGCTCACCTGATGTTTTTCATTCGGGCGAAACCTAAACGTCGTCTCCAATCGCTGCGGCGCAAATTGATTCGTGCCGCCTTGTCCGGCAATAATAATTTCGGCGTTTTCGTTTAACGGCTGAAGCGTGGCGAAATTTAAGCCCGTGAAACTTTCGTTGCCGGAACCGGCAAAATAAGTTTCAATGACGGACTGCATCCGGCGTTTTGAAATTTCTTCGTCGTCGGTTTCGGTGCTTACTTCAATCGAATCAGCGTCGTTTTCGGCGACTGTATTTTCGTCAATCGGCGCGTCGCCTTCGGTATTTTGGTAGACTGAACGGCGCGATTGAGCGGAACGAATGCGCCATTTTGAACTGTTGCGGTCAACCCGTTTTTCCGGCAGCGTGTTGCCGTTTCCCGTGCGCTCCAGCTTAAAACCGTAGACCAATTCCGCCGAGCGATTGACTTCGACCGTCGCCAGCGTGACCGCATTAAAACCTTCCGCGACCGCCAGCACGGTGTAAGTTCCGGGCATAATTTTCGCCAGAAAACTGCCGTCCGCCGCTGAACGAACCTGTTTTAATAATTTAGAAGTCCCGACGCGAAAAATCGCCACCGTCGCGTCGGCAATCGTATTTCCCGCTTCGTCGCGGACGATTCCTTTAATTACGCCGAGGTTGGCACTTTTCCCGACCACCAAGACTTTGCCCTGCACGTCGGACGCGCCGACAAAAGCCGCCGAAAACGCGGTCAATACAATCAAAATCAAACTGGTAAAATTTTTAATCGGCAAAACGGAAAAAACCATCTAAAAAAAATTGCCTCCAATCACAAGTTTTTGGGAGAACCTATTGTCGGAGTGTTGCAACGCCTCGTGCATTACATCAAAGTTAATTCGCGCACGTTATGTATCTTCTGTCTAAACATTAAATGTGTCAAGCCTGACACCAATTGCTTTACCTTTGAGATGCCGCGTCACTTGACAAAGTTCGCCCGTCGGCTAAAATTGTAAATGCTTTTTACGAAAAGCGTGCGGAGACGTGGCTGAGTGGCTGAAAGCGGCAGTTTGCTAAATTGTTGAGGATCAAAAGTCTTCCACAGGTTCGAATCCTGTCGTCTCCGCCATAATTTTTGAGGCTGTTCGGGATATGTTCCGAACAGCCTTTTAAATTTTTAAGTTTGCGGATAAACTCGTTTGAATAATTAGCTTTTTTGGCGGTCGAGGTTATCTGATGTTCATTGAAATACATTTAGCTTTACTAGAAAATTCGGCGTGGGCGAATATGTTCACGCTCAACGAAACGGCGTTCTGGATCGAGAAAATCCTGCGCCCGATGCTGGTTTACATCGCGCTCATTATTCTTTTGCGAATCTTCGGCAAGCGCGAACTCGGACAGCTCAATCCGTTTGATTTGGTCGTTATTCTGTCACTGTCGAACACGGTTCAGAACGCAATTATCGGCGCGGACAACTCGCTCGTCGGCGGCATCGTCGGCGCGTTTTTTCTGCTCGGAATCAACTACGCCGTCGCGCATCTGAAATTCAGAAGTCCAAGGATTGAAGGATTTATTGAAGGTAAAGCGCGGACAATCATCGAAAATAGCTTAATCAACAGGCAAGCCGTCAAAAGCGAACTTTTGACGGCTCAGGATTTGAACACCATCGCCCACCGCGAGGGTTTTGACAGCGCAAAGGACATCGAAAAATGCGTTCTCGACTCGAACGGCAGCTTTCTCGTCGAAGGCAATACGCGCACTTCGGAGGAAAATTTTCGTCGGGAAGTGCTAAAAAAATTGGAAGATTTAACCGATCAGTTAAGTGAAATAAGAAATCAGAAAACTATCTAAATTTATGAACACCAGAGTTAGATTTGCGCCGAGTCCGACCGGCTATTTGCACATTGGTTCTGCTCGAACCGCGCTTTTTAATTATCTTTTCGCCAGACACACGGGCGGGAAATTTCTGCTGCGGATCGAAGACACCGATCTGGCGCGTTCGACCAGTGAGTCAACGCGCTCGATTCTCGAAGGTTTGCAGTGGCTCGGATTCGCGCCCGACGAGGAAATCGTTTATCAATCAAATAACGCGCCGAAGCACCGTGAAATCGCCTTGAAATTATTGAACGAAGGAAAAGCGTATCGGGATTTTACGCCGAAGGCAGAACGTGGCGACGGTGATGTCAAAGCCGCGATAGTCGAGCGGGCGCGTGAGCAAAAGGATATGCGCGACAATCCGTTTCGTGATTTGTCGAAGGAAGAATCGGACGCGAAAGCCGGCGCGGGCGAACCTTTTGCGATTCGTCTGAAAGTTGCGGCGAACGGCAAAACGAGTTTTGAAGACGCGGTTTACGGCTTGAACGAGCGCGATTATTCTGAGACCGAAGACCTCGTTTTGCTTCGCTCCGACGGTCATCCGCTTTACAATCTGGCGGTCGTTTGCGACGACATCGAAATGCAAATCACGCACGTCATACGCGGGCAAGACCATCTGACGAATACTCACAAACAAGTTTTAATTTACGAAGCGTTAGGCGAACAGCCGCCGATTTTCGGACATCTGCCGCTCATTCTCGCGCCGAACAAAGGAAAACTCTCGAAACGCAAACACGGCGAAGTCGTTTCGATGACGACTTACCGCGACGCGGGATTTTTAGCCGCCGCGTTCCGCAATTTTCTCGTCCTGCTCGGCTGGTCGGCGGGCGAAGAAAAAGAAATTTATACTTTTGATGAACTTATCAAAAAGTTTTCCCTCGACCACATTCATAAAAACAATGCCGTTTTCAATTTCGACGCGAACGACCCGCGCCATTGGACGGACGACAAAGCGATTTGGATGAACGCCGAATACGTCCGCACGATGCCAATCGCCGATTTGCTGCCGTTCGTCAAAGCCGAATTAAAATCCGCCAAACTCTGGCGCGATTAATACGAAGACGACGATAAAGCGTGGTTTGAAAGCACGATTGATTTGATTCGCCAGCGATTTTTCACGCTCAAGGATTTCTCGAATCAGGGACGCGCATTTTTCTCGGAAGATTTCGATTTCGACCAGGCAGCGATTAATAAAAACTTAAAAAAGTTTCCCGATTTGCAAACCTGGCTGCCCGAACTCGGCAGCCGTTTGGAAACCGTCGAAGATTTCACGCACGACAATCTTGAAACGATTATCAAACAATTCACCGAAGAGAAATCTACAAAAATGGGCGTGATTATGAACGGTGCGCGAACTTTATTAACAGGTTTAGCCGTTGGACCTTCGATGCTCGCGGTTTTTGAAACGCTCGGCAAGGAAAAATCAGTTCGGCGTTTGAAAAGTCAGGTGGTTTGGAATCAATAAAAATATCTTCACCGGGCGATAATCAATTGTCGCCGGTTCGCTTTTTTATCAGCTTTAAAAACAATGGCTTATCAACTAACAGTTCGTGAAGCGAAATCTGCCGATGTTCCGGCAATTGCGCTTTTGATTCGTGAATTTGCGGAATTTGAAAAACTCACTGAATGGTGCGAAGTCACCGAAACTGATTTGCACGAAGCGATTTTCGGTAAGCAAAATTTCGTGCAGGCGTTAGTGGCGATGGCTGATAATCGCTATGTCGGTTACGCATTATTTTTTCCGGTATTTAAAAGTTTTCGCGGCGAGCGCAGCATTTTTCTCGAAGATTTATACGTTACGCCCGACTTACGAGGCAACGGTTTAGGGTTTGTGATACTGCGTGAAGTTGCTGTCTATGCCAAAAAACAAGGTTTTGCGCGGCTCGATTGGCAGGCTCTGAAATGGAACGAAGCGGCGATAAATTTCTACAAAAATCTCGGCGCGGAAACTGACGATGAAAACTTCGATTTCCGTCTGCGCGGCGCGGCGTTTCAAAAATTAAGCGAATGAATTTATCAAAACCAGAATATCGCCCGCCTATTTTTTATCGCTAATAAATTCTTTTAGTCTTCAAGTAATGCCAAACGGCGCAGCCCAAAAACAGCACGATTCCCGCCGTTGTTAAGCCGAATGTCAGATAACAGCTTGATGAGTGCAATGCGACGGAGAGCAAACATAAAACGATTCCCATCAGCCACAGCAAATCAATTTTCGTATAACTCCGGCGCAGCGGCATCGTTCGCAGCGGTTCAATATCGTCGAAAAACAGAAATTTTAGTTTATGGTAATCCGCCGCGAGCAAAATCAAATTGAGCGTCACCAAAAAGCCGTTGATGTAAGGCGTTCCCTGCCACCGAAGCGAAACGGTGACGATGAAGATATTGGCAATCAGCGGCAAACACATTACCGCGCCTAAAGTCGCAAACCGCTGCGATAGAAGCAGTAAGCCGATAGCAACTTCTGACCACGAGACGAAAACTCCCCACAAACCCAAACCGTAAGGCGCGAGCATTTCTTCCAGACTCATCGGAAAAAACACTACGGGGGAAAAATCGCCGCCAGTCAGTTTTCCGACACCAGACGTAAACAGTATAAATCCGAGCAAAAATCTAATTCCGATAATTATTAACTCGAGCAATATTCTTTTCATAAATGATTTTAAGATTTTTATTTTGCAGATGTTTCTTCCTTACGATTTTTTGACCGTTCGGTTCACAATTCTAATCTTCGTTCTTTTTTGTTTTAAGATACCCGATGATTTGAAATCAAAGCATTTATCAACCGAACGCGAAAAAAGAAATGCGAACATCCGATTGGCGCGGTTTATTTAGCGTCCGCGCTTGACCGCGCAAACCGGAAATCATTTATGATAGAAAAGAACTTTTGCTGGAATCGGCTCAATTCTTATAATGAAAATTAAACAAATCGAACTTATCGAAATCAAAATGCCGCTCGTCCATTTTTTTGAAACGAGCTTCGGGCGAACTTACGAACGCCGCATCATTTTAGCGCGTGTCGAAACGGCGGACGGCGCGGAAGGTTGGGGCGAATGCACGGCGGGCGAAACGCCTTCGTATTGCGAGGAATGGACGGAAAGCTGCTGGACGGTTTTGACGGAAATTTTATCGCCGATGCTTGTTCATCGGGAATTCGAATCAGCCGCGCACGTTTGGGATTTGATGAAAAAGATTCGCGGCAATCGGATGGCAAAGGCGACGCTCGAAACTGCGGTTTGGGATTTGGAAGCGAAGCAGTTAAACGTGCCGTTGTGGAAACATCTCGGCGGTGTGAATGCGGAAATTGATTGCGGCGTTTCGATTGGGATTCAAGATTCGGTCGAGCAGCTTTTCGAGAAAATTCAAACGGAATTGGACGCGGGTTATAAACGAATCAAAATCAAAATCGCGCCGCATTGGGATTACGAAGTTATCGAAAAAGTTCGGAAACGGTTCGGCGATATTCCGCTGATGGGCGATGCGAATTCGGCTTATTCTTTGGCGGACGTTGATTTGTTCAAACGGATGGACGAATTCAATTTGATGATGTTTGAACAGCCGCTCGCGCACGACGACGTTTTCGACCACGCGAAATTGCAGCGGGAAATCAAAACGCCCGTTTGTCTGGACGAATCAATCCACTCGGCGGAAGACGCGCGGAAAGCGATTGAACTCGGCGCGTGTAAAATTATCAACGTCAAACTCGGACGAGTTGGCGGACACAGCGAAGCCAAACGAGTCGAACAAACCGCCCGCGAAAATTCGATTCCCGTTTGGTGCGGCGGAATGTTGGAATCAGGCATCGGGCGGGCGCACAACATCGCCATGTCAACCTTGCAAGGTTTCACTCTGCCCGGCGACGTTTCGGCGAGCAAACGCTATTGGGCTGAGGACATCATCGAACCATCAGTCGAAATAACGGCAAACGGCACAATCATCGCCCCCAAAAAAGCGGGCATCGGCTTTGACGTGAAAAGAGATAGAATTGACAGATTAGCGGTTAGACGAGAAGAAATTAAAAATTAGGAAGGAGATTTAATTAATTGAAAATCTCACTAGTGCGGGCTTCTGCAAAAGTCACGTAACTTTTGAGAATCACTATATTATTTAGCTTTCAGGAAGTTTTACGACTTTGTTAATTCTACTTTGTCAGATTAAAAATTGTTTTCGCCTGAGAATATCAATTTGCCGAACCCGATGTCTCTGGTGTATCGTTTGCATCAGTATTTTCGGCTCATCCAGCTTGTTTTTTAAGATATTGCCAAGCATCAATTTG
>JAJAZE010000475.1 GCA_026785925.1 Pyrinomonadaceae bacterium | reverse complement strand
GGTCAGCACACTCGGAAAATGCGTTTCTTGCATTTCTTCCGCATCGAGTTCGTGTCCGCAGATGGAGAAATTCAAATTTGATTCGGCGAATCTCCGTTCGTCAATTAACGCTTGCAGATCAACGCCGTTCAGAAACGCCGCGACGCTCAGATTCGGGTTGGTTTTGCGCGGCAGTTTCTCGTCCGACGTCGCCGAATTGTAAGCGAAAGTCGCCATAATGATTGACGATTGCTTCAAATCGTCTTCGATGATGCGGTCGTAGACATCCTGCGTCGTGTGCCAAGTGCGGGCGAAGTATTCAATCGGGTCTTGGATAAATTGAAAACCGGGCAGTCCGACCGAATCGAACGCCTGATGATCGGTTCCGCCCGTCCCGTTGACGGTCAGCGTTGACGCGCCCATTTCTTTAAACGGCGCGAGATATTCGCGGAAAATCGGGCGCAGAGCTTCGTTGCCCTGCATATAAACGCCGCGAATTTTGCCCGTGCCGTTGTCGAGATTATAATACGCCGCAAATTTATCGTACCCGGCTTTTTTCGTCACGGGGCGCGGTTTCGGGGCTTCGCCCTGAGTACGCGGCGAAGCATCGCCGAGCGCGGCGAGATATTTATTGACGTAGCCGCGTGAACCTAAAAGTCCCTGTTCTTCGCCCGTCCAGAGTCCGACGCGAATCGTGCGGCGCGGTTTGAAGCCGGACGCTTGCAAAATTCGCATCGCTTCCATCACGACGGTGACACCCGCGCCGTTGTCGGTTGCGCCGCCCGCCGAATGCCACGAATCGAGATGTGCGCCGATCATCACGACTTCATCCTTCAAATCAGTGCCGGGAATTTCGGCAATCGTGTTGTAGCCGTTTAAATCTTCGGTTTGAAATTTGACATCCAAGTCAACCGTCATTTTCATCGCCGCGCCGCCAGTCACCATTCGGTAGAGACGGTTATACTGTTCGGTTTCGGCGACAAGTTGCGGCACGATGACCGGCGCGGATTTGTCATAAACGCGCACGCCGCCGAACGGATTGCCGTCCGCATTTGCCGTCTGCGGAACGCTCGCGCCCATCACGCGAATCGTTCCCGAATCAACGCCGCCGCTCGGTTCAATCAAAACCGCCGCGCCTTCTTCCTGATAAAAGCGAAACTTGCGGGCGTTAAATAAAAAAGCGTCGCGCTGCGCCTGCGTCGGCTGATTCTGCACCGGTGCTGCCGGTGCGGGTTGTTCGACGGCATCTTCCAGTTTTTTCAGTTCGGCATCGTCGCGGCGGAAAGCGGTCGGCGTGAAACCGGGTTTGATTTCGCGCGGCTGGCTGGTTAAAACAATCGCGCCTTTGAGCTTGCCTTTATATTTTTCGAGTCCGGCTTCGTCGGTCGCGTCAACGATCACGACATCGCCCGTCACCGCGCCGCTCGTCGAAGGCGACCACGCTTTCGGATAAGCGCGGACGGCGATATATTCCGGCGCGACGACCGAAGCGGTAAATCGTTTGAGTTCCCATCCGCGACCGAATTCGCCCCACGAATCAACCGCCGCGTTCTGCATTCCCCATTTCGTCAACTGCTCTTTCGTCCACACGTTGGCGCGTTTCTGCGCCGGTGAATTGGTCAATCGTGCGCCGATCACTTCGGTCAGATAACGCATCGTCGCCATCGCCTGCGAACGGTTCATTCCTTCGTCTTTAAATTTCGTCACCGCATCGCTTTCGATTTTCTTTGCCGGTTGAACGCCCGTTTGCTGGGCAAAAGTCGGCGCGATAAACGCGGAAAGCAGCATCGCCGCCGCAAATTTTTGTCGTAACATCAATTTAGCTCCTCAAAATAGATTTCCTGAATGATTTGATAAGTCGGATTGTCGGTCAAATCGTTTTCGTCGTCGGGTTTAATACTCTGCCGGGCGTGTAAAGGTTTCAGCATCACGGAATGACGACCAACTCGTGCCGAGTGCTTTGGTGTCTTAAACTAAACTGCACGGCGGGCAAAATAAAAATCAGTGAAAAGTTTTGACATTTAAAAACTTTTCACTGATTTTTTGTGAACTCACGAATTTGTTTATTCAGCCAATCGTTCCTGCGCCAAGCCGTTGATTTTTTCCCGCGCATCCTCATCAATTTCGCCGCCGGCAAACCACAGGTCAATTTCCTCGACCGGTCTGCCGAGCGCGAGAGCGAGATGCGTGTTGCTCGCCTCAAACGCT
>JAJAZE010000474.1 GCA_026785925.1 Pyrinomonadaceae bacterium | reverse complement strand
CGCGCAACGCGACGATGACGTTTTGGGGAATCAGGAAAATGAACTTTCTCAAATTCGCGGCGATTGATTTTGCAGGCTGCGCCGTTTGGGGAACGATGCTCGTGGCGGCGGGTTATTTTCTGAGTTCGAGCGCAAATAAAATTATCGGCGAAGTTCGTCAATTGGAATTTTTTCTGCTCGGAATTTTAATCATCGTAATCGGCTTTTTTGTCGTCATAAGATACGCATCGAATCGCCGGAAATTGAGGAAAATCTAAAAATATGCCGACTGCTCCGCACATCGAAAAACATTTTACGGCGGGCGAAACCGTGCGCGACATCGTGATTGGAATGTCGGACGGCTTGACCGTGCCGTTTGCGCTGGCGGCGGGAATTTCCGGCGCGGTCGCCGCCAACGATTTGGTGATTACGGCGGGCTTGGCGGAAATCGCCGCCGGTTCGATTGCGATGGGTTTGGGCGGTTATCTCGCCGCCCGTTCCGATGCCGAACATTACCAGAGCGAAAAGAAGCGCGAATACGGCGAGGTAAAAGAAGTTCCGAAGATGGAAACTGAAGAAGTGCGCGGAGTTTTCAAAGACTACGGATTGACCGACGAACAAATTCTGCCGATTACCGAAGCCTTTCGGCAAAATCCGAAAAACTAGGTCGAATTTATGATGCGTTTTGAGTTGGGTCTGGAAGAACCGAACCCGAAACGCGCCGTGCAGAGCGCAATCACCATCGCCGTTTCCTACGTCGTCGGCGGATTTATTCCGCTCGCGCCGTATATTTTTATCGCCGAAACGCGCGAAGCGTTAAAAGTCTCGGTGTTTATAACGCTGCTCGCGCTGTTTCTTTTCGGCTTTATCAAGGGTAAATTCACGGGCGCAAGCCCAATCAAAAGTGCGCTGCAAACCACGCTTATCGGCGGCTTGGCGGCAGCGGCGGCGTTCGGCATCACGCGGGCGATTTCTTAAAAGGGTAAAAAATGAGAGAAGAAAAACAATGAACAACGTATCAAAATCCATAATGTGGACAGGAATCATTTCAATAATAATTACGGGCATCATCCATTTTATTGACGCGCCCGACGCTTTTGGCGAATCAACTTACAAGAGCGTGCTTTTTACGCTCAACGGCATCGGAGCATTGGTCGCGGCGGTCGGCATTTTTCGCGGCGCGTCTTGGGGCTGGCTTTTGGGTTTGCTGGTCGCGGGCGGCGCGATTGTCGGTTATATTATCAGTCGAACCGTCGGTTTGCCCGGATTAGAGATTGACCCGGAATGGCTCGAACCAATCGGCGTTGTGTCGCTGATTGCCGAAGGCATTTTCGTCGCGCTGGCAGCCAAAGCACTAACAAAAAAGTGATCAACGAAGATGAAGACAAAGTCGGTAAATTGAGCGACGCGGTGAATTTGGAAGAAGACATTTCGATTCATATTTTCTCGGCATCGGCGGCGATGGTCGGCGTGTGTCTGACGGTCATCGGAATTTTTCAAATCGGGAAACTGCAAAATATCGGTTCGATTAGCGATAATCTGTTGGCGGTTGACGCGCTGGCGTTTCTCTCATCGTGCATTCTTTCCTATATCGCTCTGCGAACCAGAACGCAAAAACGCCGTTACCGGATAGAAAGAATCGCCGATTTAATTTTTATCGGCGGTTTATGTTTAATGGCAATCGTCTGCTTTTTGGTCGCATATGAACTTTTATGAAAAACGAAAATACGGAAAAACGTAGATTTAGTAATATGGCGTTGAAATTTTTGAACTACAAAAAACTCCGAATTGAATTATGTCTAAAATATCTTATTCGACGCTGATTTTAGTTTGGCTCGCGGTTTTCGGCGCATCCGGTTTTGCCCAACAAACGCCGACTCCAACCACTTCGCCGACACCGAAAAGGGAAAGTGAAGCGAAGAAGATTGAGAAAGACCTTAAAGACGTTTTCCGCGTCAATTCGCGCCGCTCGTCGGTGTCGAATCCTGCGGATTTTAATACGCCGGGTGTTTTTCAAATCGAATACGGCGACGGCGGTTATTATCGCGGCAGGGATTTTCTCGCGCAGCACGTCGGAACGCTCGTGGCAAGTTTGGCGGCGACCGAGCGCATCGGTTTTGAATTCGACCTCGACACGGTTTCGTCGCAGTTTGACCGCTCGCGCAACCGCGCAACCCACATCGGCGACGCGCGAATCGGAATCCAATTCGATTTCACCGGCGAGACGAAAACCGCGCCGTCGTTCGCCGTTTCGTATTTCGCCAAATTGCCGACGGCAAACGTCAATAAAAGGAGTCGGGAGGTTTTAACTTCCCGACTCCTTTTATTTTGGGAGTGTCAGATGTTTCAGGCGTATTCACCGCCTGAAAATTTGACCAAAAATTCAAAGATATGGATTTAAATTACTTTTTGTGATTTGTTTTGTTTTTTTGCAGTCATTAGAAACGG
>JAJAZE010000473.1 GCA_026785925.1 Pyrinomonadaceae bacterium | reverse complement strand
GGACAGACGCGACTGAAGAAATGATAAAGAACTATGTTCAGCAACAAGGCAAGTTAGAAGAGGGCGGACAACTTCGCCTGTTTTAATATCCCGTCAGCTTGCTGCGGGGAAAATTTATTTCCAACTGTTTTTCAAACACCAACGAAATTTTGTAATTTAATCCTGAATGCAGTCTTATTCGGATGCGGAGTAGCCTTCGGTGTAACTAAAGATTTCCGATCAGGATTATCCGATCGATTCAAACACGCCGTTTTCTGTCAGTTCAGCCGGTCGCGGGCTTGGTCGACGGCATTTACAGGTGCACTTGTTTTTATGAGCTTCCTTTCCAATTTATTTGCAATTTGAACGCATGAACCGGGCACGGTATGCTCGGCGACATGATTTGTGAAATTTTAGATTTAAATGAATGCGAGGAAGACCAGGATTTGATGGATATGGATATTGAAGCCGTCAGGGAAACCAAAACTCCGGCGGTCATCTGCCGGTATGTTTATCAGCGTCATTACTACTGCGGTCGATGCGTTTGCATGCACTCGTTTGACCATTGCCCTTCGGCTCCAACCCACTGATCGGTTGTGATTTGATGTTTCGCAGATATCTGTTTATGGTCGGTCTTATGGACATCAAACAACAGCAAACAACCTGGCAGCCGACAATTTTCGATATTTTTCCGGAACTCGATCCGGATGGAATTGGTCTTGACCCGTACGTAGAAACAATCGAGCCGGAATCGGTTCCGAATTGGAACGGCTGGCAGAATAATGACGATGAAGATGACCCAAGCGTGCAGGCCGTAATTGGAAACCAGCAGGCAGATGACGGCTTTTTTACCGCGCAGGATGAATACGACGAAACAATGGCTGCCATTGAATCGCAGCTGCGCCCCTGGAACGCTTCGGGCATAGAGGGAGGGCGCCGGGTATGAAACCGAATCTCGAAGCTTTGAAGCGTTTTAAGTTTATTCCCGTTTGGGTAGTGCCGGCGAACGGTCCGGCCTTTGATGAAGGGGAACGTGTTTATGTACAAGGCGAATTGCCCGAATACCTGAAAGTAAAGGAAGTGTTCGGCGCCGATGCGTTGAATTTGGTACGTTCCCGGGCTGATGATCGTCCGTCCTGGGAAGGGGAAGCGTTGTTTAACTTTCTTGTCCCGTGCGATCGTAACTGCCAAACACTGGCTGATCCTGTCCATCCGGGCTGCAACGCCCTGCATATCTCAGCGCAGAATCCATCTTTAAAAGTAGCTGAATTAAGAGCAATCGGCGCGCGCATAGCTACTAACGAGCATATATTTTTCAATAACACTGACTCGGTAAAGATTTACATTTACTCGGATGGTTCGGTTGGTATGGAAGACTATCTCGATCGGGATTCTCCGCCGGAAGCTTTTCGGGACATTGCGGCTTTTATTCGGAAACATATCTTTACTCTAGCCGACGCTCCGGCCGGCAGCGCGCTTCAGAAATTTCGGCTGCACTGCGCGGAATACCATATCGATCAATATTTCGAATCGTTTTTGCCGGGAGGAATAGCAGCATGAAGACTTGGCTTCATGAGAACCGGATTCCGGGAATATATTTCGACTGCGCCCGAGTGGATTATCTTGGAGAGCGAACCGTTGATGGAAAAGTACAGTACGGCTTCAAGGACGAATGCGAAGCCGGCTGTACGGATCGAAACGCACAGATGCAGACCGGCTGCGGGCTGATTCATGCCGAACATCAGTGCCCCGGCTGGACGTACGCGCAGTTCACCTGGTTCGGGCTGCCGATCACCCTTTGCATCGAATCCTGGCTTGTAAACAGGCGGTATGCGGGGCTTGTCTATTACCATGACGGTTCGATCTTCTTTTCGGATCGCGGTAGGCGGCGGTTTTGGGTTACGCCGGCGGCATTCGTTCGTGATATGTACGAGCGGATGCTGGATGATAAAAGCCGGGATAATAGACCCTATGCTGAATAAAAGATAAGTTTCTTTGGAAACATTCAAAGAATTTTAGTTTATCGGAATATGCTTAATTACAATTTTTTGCGAAACAATGAACGAGTTTTTTTAGCCACGACCAGTGTGACGGTATTTGAGTTTCAAATCCTGTTAATCGCGTTTGCCGAAGCCTTTGCGGAAACGGCGCAGCGGACAGTTACGAACGAAGTGAGGTTTCGGAAAAAGGGTGGCGGACAACGCGGAAAACTGCCGAACATTGAAGCGCGCGTTGTTGTTTATCCTGAGCTATACGAAGAATTATCCATTGCAAAACTATCACGGATTGCAGTTCGGATTGAGTCAGCCGAACACTTGTCGGCAAATTCACAGTCTGCTGCCGAAGTTGAAAAGAGCGTTGGCAATACTCGGCTGCCAACCGGCAAGAACGGCTGAGGATTTAGTGCAAAGACTAAAAAATCAAGTTGAACGCGGCGAATTAGTGCAGGATGGGGTGGAAAGAAGGCGGGAAAGACCCCAAGATGACGAAACCCAAAAGTTGTATTAGAGCGGGAAAAAAACGCATACGGAAAAGAATTTGATCATCGGCGAGGTTGAAACCAGAGCGATAATCTATTTATCAAAAACGGTGGAAGGCAAAAAACACGACAAGAAATTAGCCGACGAAGAAACGATAAAATATCCTGAAAACACTGTTTTACAACAAGATACGGGATTTTTGCGGAGATGCGCCCGCAGGAGTTTCGATCAAACAGCCGAAGAAAAAACCGCGCGGCAAAGAATTGACGAAAGCGGAAAAGGAAGCGAATCGGGAGTTAAGTCGAGTGCGGGTGGTGATCGAACATTTGATTAGCGGAGCCAAAAGATTGCGGATCGTGAAAGAAGAAATGAGGCTCAAAGTCGAGAACATTTCCGACGATGTGATGGAAATCGCGTGTGGCACACACAATTTTCGCAACTTAATGCGGAAACCATTTTTCAAAGAGTTGTTATTACAACAAATTTATTACGCATAAGGTCTAATAATTGACAATTGACAATGAACAATTGTTCGCCTCAGTTAATTGAAGGATGGACGTAATTCAACTGACTGGAGCGCAAGCATCTCGCTGGCACCGTTCGAGGCTCAGCGAGAACGGAACGCCGCACGGTTGCTAAAAGTTTCGGGTAATCGAGAGGCGTGTCCGTATCTTGCTTCGCTTGAACGGATGGCAAGCGAGACGCTTCTCTCTCCAGTCAAACGCCCGTTTTTGTTGGTATTGAATTATGTCCACGCTTTAGTTAATCGGGTTTTGAGTTTCCAAACCGCTTTTAAAGTTAATTCTTTGGCGGTTTGTGCGCCTTTTGTGGCTGTTTGGCTGCGGTGACGATGAAAAGATAATGGAAAAAAGTCAAAAAAATCGGAAGCGAGCTTGCTTAAGGTTCGCTTCCGTTCAATCAAAGGAGAAAAACTATGAAGATATGAGAAAGTAAAAATTTACGCCAGTTTCGCAACGTGCGATGTCAAACGCGATTTGTAACGAGCCGCCGTATTTTTGTGCAGAATGCCTTTGTTGACGGCTTTGTCAATCGCCGAAACGGTCGGTGTCAACAATTCCAGACTCTGGTTTTTATCGCTGGCAGTTATCGCCGAGCGAAGTTTTTTGACTTGCGTTCGCAGATTGCTGCGGTTGCTGCGGTTGACGGCGCGGCGTTTTTCATTTTGGCGGACGCGCTTTTCGGATGATTTATGATTTGGCATTCTTCTATATTAAAATTTTTGCAACTATATAAAACGGAAATTTTTCCGTCTTTAGGAAACTATCGAGTATAAAGTCTCGAAAAAAAGTTGTCAAGCGAGATGCTTTAGTAGTCGAATTTAGAAGCGAGCGAGTGCATTATATCAACAAAAAGAACGGCAATCGGCGGATAAAAGACGAATTCCGGTTTGAGCGAAGCAGCGAAAATTGATGATTCGGCAATTGTGTCCAAAAAATATCCGATTAAAAGCCCCGCGCCGAGACTCGCGCCGATGCCGACGGTTAAAAAGCAGACGGCGGCAAAGCGCGTGTAAGGCTTGGAAATTGTTTCAACTTTTTCTTCGAGAATCGAATCGTGCAGGTTTTCGTCGCGGTAGGTGTAGCGTTCAAAACCTTTTCGCAGACGACCGACGAGATGAACGATTTCGGCGATAAACAATCCGAACAAAACGATTTTTCCGATAATCTGCAAATTCGTCCAGAACGCCGGTTTGAAAATTCCGACAAGGCAGGTTGATAAAAACAGCGCGACGGTCGGGAAAATAACTTTCTGCAAAGCCATCGTTTCGCGGCGTTCGTCGGCAATCATCCGGTCAATAATCTCGTTGTAACGGCGTTCGTAAGCCATCTGCCGCCAGCGTTTGGCGTGCGCGTTTTCGGATGATAAAACCGAATCGCCGATTGAAGAGTTTTTATACTGCGCGTTTAAAAGCTGACGGTCGTAAGCGGCGCGTTCTTTCGGATTGCTTAAAACTTCGTAGGCTTTGGCGATTTTCACAAATTCGCCCGAAGCGTTCGGCGCGTCGGTCGTATTGACATCCGGGTGAATTTTACGCGCCAGCCGCCGATACGCCGATTTTATCTCGGCGTTGGTCGCCTTCGGTGAAACTTTCAGAAGTTGGTAGTAATTCACCATCTGCACAATTTACGGAGGAGAGCGGCAAGATTTTTCAGTTAAAACCACAGCCGTTTCCGGCAGGAAAATTATAACACAAGGTTTTTTTGGTTTTATAGAACCCGTTTGCAATAAATTCATGAAGCAATTCTGCGTAATATCAATCGTATCGCACATATTCTAATCTTGGTTTCACTCGTTGTCAGCAGCCCTTCGCAATTCTTCCACAGCACCCGACATTGATTGATCCACGCATTCGTCCGCTCGACTATCCACCGCTTGGCGATCACCACAAACCCTTGCTTGGATGGATTTTCTTGTTTCGATGTCGCCTTTTGCTCCGGCGTGATTTTGGCGGACAGTTCGATTTTTATTTTGCTTCCTAACTGCCCGTTAATCTTCTCTATTTCTGCTTCCAAATACTCTTTGTGATACCCGTTATCAAGCAGTATCGTGATCGTCTGTTCGGCTGGCAGATTGAGAAAATACTCTTTGTTTTCTTTGATTATTTCCAGCAAACCTTCGTCATCACTGACATTTGCCGCCGTGCATTGAACAAAATACGGATTGCCTAAAACATCCACCAACAAATGTCTT
>JAJAZE010000472.1 GCA_026785925.1 Pyrinomonadaceae bacterium | reverse complement strand
GCGATAAAGTTGATTTCGTGCTGGAAGACAACGCGGGCGCGGAACAAATCGTCAGCATCAAAAAGAGCAAATAATTAAAAGGATAAACAGGACGAACAGGAGTTGCAACTCGGTTCAAAAAGTGATCGCCGCCAGTCAACAACGATTTTTGTCACTAAAACTATCCTGCAAATCCTGTCCATCCCGTTAAAATTTTCAGAAGGATCAAATATGAATGCAATCAATTTCGGCAAATTTCACGGCTTCGGCAACGACTACATCGTCTTTGAAGCGGGCGATTTACGCGAAGTTTTCTCGATTGAAGATTTTGCGCGAACCGTCTGCCGCCGCCACACCGGAATCGGCGGCGACGGCATCGCGGTTTTGAAACGGATGGAAACCGAAGCCGATTACGAATGCCGCATCATCAACCCCGACGGCAGCGAAGCCGCGTTTTCCGGCAACGGAACGCGCTGCGCCGTGTCGTATCTTTACTACAAAAATCTGTGGCAGGAAAAATCGCTCAAGCTAAAAACCAAAAGCGGCGTTAAAAATTACGAACTGCTCGAACAGAAAAATTTTACCTATCGTTTTCTCGCCGAACTCGGCAAGCCAAAATTCAATTTACCAAACGCGCCCGCTGTCGAAAGTGAAACGGCAACGGAATTCGGCTTGATGATTCCGAGCGAAGAAATGGCTGTTCGCATTACTTTCGTTGATGTCGGAAATCCGGTGGCGGTGATATTTCTCGAAGATTTCGCGCAGATTGATTGGCGCGGAATCGGCGGTAAAGTCGAAACCGCACCGATTTTTCCAGACCGAACGAACGTCGTTTTCGTCAAAATCGTTGACGAATCAAACATCGAAATCCGCATTTGGGAGCGCGGCGCGGGCGAAACCTCATCGTCGGGAACGTGTTCAATCGCGGCGGCAGTCACTTCGGCTTTGACCGGCAAAACCAACAGAAAAGTTTCAGTTCACGCGGAAGGCGGCACAACCGAAGCAGTTTGGCGTGAAGACGGCGAAATGTTAATCACGGGACGCGCGGATTTGGTTTTCTGCGGAGAAGTCTTTATTTAAGAAATGTTGAAAGTTCAAGGTCTTCGCGGCAGAACCGATTTTTGCCCGACGGCTTGCCCGCCTGCGCCCGAAGTCTGTTCAGCGAGATAAGTTTCCAGTCGGGTTATTGCTTCACGAACCACCGCAAACTTCAACGCGCCGTCCGGCAATTGTTTATAAGCAGGTAAGCTAAAGTTTCGTAACATAATGCCGAAGCCCGCACTAAGTAAGGGCGAAGAAACACACTTACTTAGTGCGTGTTTCTGCATTCTGATTATCAACTAAAACTTATGCTGACCTGCTTAGTCGTTGAAATTTACCGCGTCAAACTCCCGTGTGCCGACAAACATATCGTAGATATTTCTGACTCTTTCGCTCATATTTTTGTAGTTTTCCTTCGGATTATTTAGATTTAGGCGGGTTTTAAGCGTTTTCGGATAAGAAGCGCAAATCATCTTACGCCCGTTAAGTGTGAGTTGACAAGTGTTTACCGCCGTTTCTCATCGGCAAGTCAACAAATATCATCGGCAGCCGCCAAAAACACATCGGCAAGTCCTCAAAACACACAGGCAGGCTTCAAAACGCGCAGTCAACTCGCCGACACGCACCGGCAAGCCAATAAAATACACCGGCAACTCATTTGCACCAACCGGCAGCCGTCCAAAACACACCGGCAACGCTCGAAACAAAGTCGGCAGCCCGCCGCACAAACTTTTGCTCTGTGGAATACGCCGGTAATCTATATGTCATAACGATTAAATTGACGTGGGGCGAAACCGATTACACGCAACGTCAGGGAAACCGCGAGGGCGTGAAAACAAAGTCGCTGTTTCGCCCTCGCGTCCAATGATTTATTGGGCGTGTCGTTATATTTAACACGCCCTTTCTTTTCGCGCTTTGCTGCCCGCCGATTGTTTCCTTTTGTCGCTTACGGTTCAATCGGATTAGCGATGAAATTAACATCTTCGGTATCTTCGTTGATGTTCAACACTTGCGACGGCTGGCTGAACGTATAGCGTTTTGCCGACGCGCTGATGATGTAAGTTTCGCCCGCCGCGACATCATTAAAACGGTAATAGCCAAAAGTAGTGCTGACTGCCAATCGGCTGCTGCCGTTCATATCGGTCAGCGTCAGATAGACATTACGGATGCCGCGTCCCGCCGTCGTCACACGCCCGCCGACTGTCACGCTTGCCGCCGTCGGTGCTGCCGGAGCGACCAGAAACAAATAAGCGTTGATGCCGCCGAGAATCGGGCTGGCTTCCGGCGCGAGGCGGTCAAATCCGACTTTGCCGATATTCTCCATTTGCGGACGATTCGGGTTTATCGAAGTGGCGTCCGAGCCGTCCGACGCGAAGAAGTAGATGATGTGCAAGCCGGGCTGCAATGTTCCGGGTGTCGCGTTTGCCGTCAGCGTCGTGGCGGTGCGGCTTTGTTCGACGGCTCTGGTAAATGCGCCGTTGATGGTGTCTATCTGGAAATAGATATTTTGCGGCGGCGGGGCGTTCGGCGCGTAAGTCGAAGTCGCCGTCAGGCTGAAGGTCGGTGTTTGGGTGGTCGTGTTGTTGGGGGCGGGCGTGATGGCGGTGTTCAGCGGAATCGCCGCCGTCGGGGCGGGCGTAATCGCCGTGACATTATTGCTGCTGAAATTAGCGACATAAATGTTATTCGTGATGAGATTGACCGCCACGGCAATGGGACTTGTGCCAGCGGCGACGGTGTTTGTCGAATTGTTCGTCCCGTCAATCACCGTGACATTCGCGCTGGTGCCATTAACGACATAGATTTTATTGGTCGCCGGATTGACTGCCACGGCTCTGGGATTTGTGCCAGCCGCGACGGTCGTCGTCGAATTGTTCGTCCCGTCAATCACCGTCACATTATTGCTGCTACGATTTGCGACGTAGATTTTATTGGTGACCGGATTGACCGCTACGGCTCTGGGGTTTGTGCCAGCCGAGACGCTGTTTGTCGAATTGTACGTCCCGACAATCCCCTTCACATACGCGCTGTTAAAATTAGCGACG
>JAJAZE010000471.1 GCA_026785925.1 Pyrinomonadaceae bacterium | reverse complement strand
GGATATGCCGCGTCAATATACGATTTCGATTTGCGCCCCGTGACCTGCTCTCTGAATCCATAAACGGGCGACCAATTATAGGTTCCGTCA
This sequence comes from Pyrinomonadaceae bacterium, assembly GCA_026785925.1. GTDB lineage: Bacteria > Acidobacteriota > Blastocatellia > Pyrinomonadales > Pyrinomonadaceae. Next base: position 7,946 of record JAJAZE010000471.1, on the reverse strand, counting down.
GAGTTGCTGCTAATCACGCCGGGCGAGGCGAAAACATCGTCCGCGCTGTTGATGATCCCGTCAAATCCCGGATTAGTCACCCGCGCACTGCCGCCGACCGAACGAATGTCCGAACCGCCGTTGCCGGCAAAATGACAGGTTCCGCACGAAACGGTGCGCGTCGAAGAAAGCTGCTCGTCCCAGAAAAGTGCTTTGCCGAGATACGCTTTGGTCGCCGTCAACGGATTTCCCGGCGGCGCGGGCGGCGGCGGATTCAAAGATTGTGCGCCGTTATTGCCGACGGCGCGCAGTCCCGTGTCAGGCTGACTGAGACTGCTGACGACGCTGCCGTTTTCCGCCTGCACCCAATAAAAATAAGTTTGTCCGGCAATCGCCGTCGCATCGAAAAATGCGCCCGTGACCGTCGTTCCCAAACTCGTCGCCGTCGCGCCGTCGTTCGTCGGGCTGCGTAAAATTCGATAAGCCGTTGCGCCGCGAATCGTGTCCCAGGTTACGCCGACTTTGGTCGAATAACTGCCGTCGGACGCGATCACGCCGGTCGGCGCGGAAAGCGCGTTGCCGCCTTGTCCGCTGACAATGGATGCCGGTAGAAATTTGCCGTAAAAAAATCCCAGCGGCAGAAGAAATAAAAAAACGGCGAGCAGTTTGATTCGTTGCATAATTTTTTTCTTTTTTCATTAGAAATCAATCGCTGAAAGCGATAAAACTCATCGCCTTTCGGTAATTCTGAATTGTTTTTTGGAACTTCTTATTTCAAAATTTGCAGCCTTTTCCGCAAATAATTTCGCGCCCGAAAAAGTCGCGTTTTGACATTGCTCGGCGACCAGCCGACGAGTTCGGCAACTTCCTGGACGGAATAATCTTCGCCGTAAAAAAGCGTCAATGCCAGCCGGTCGGACGCTTCGAGCTTCGACAGCAGTTTTTCCGCCAAATCGCGTTTTATCAAATTGCTTTCCGCGCTTTCGGCATCGCTGTTTGCGAATCGCTCTAAAGCTAAAGTTTCCTCGTCGCTTAAATCGCCGAAGCGATTTTCGGGACGACGCTGGCGGCGGCGCAGTTCATCGCAGCAAAGATTCACGGTAATTTTTGAAAGCCACGCCGGGAAAGATTTTTCCCGTTCGCCGCGAAAATCTTTCAGGGAAAAATAAATTTTCGTAAAACTCTGCTGAACGAGTTCTTCAACTTCTTCGCGCCGGTAAAAAAAGCGGCTGACCAGATGCGCGACGAGTCGGCGGTAACGCTCGAGCAAATCGGCGAACGCCGTTTCGTCGCCCGCGAGAACGGCGGCAACCAGCAAATCGTCGGTTTGCGCCGCCGCGATTTTCGATTCGCCGGCGGCGGATAAAATTGGCGAACGGCTGGCAACCTGTTCCATCGAATTATTGTTTTCGGTCTTCAATACGGCGTTCGCGGTCGGTTTCGATCCGGTAATCGGTCGGCACGGCGAACAATTCTCGCGGCGGCTCGCGGCGTTTGATATTGATCAGGCGAAAAATCTGCTCGCCGATTAAAGGGTCAACGTGGCGCGTCATTACGACGGTTTGCAGTTCGGAAGAATACCAGCGTTCGATAATTACTTCCAGCGGTTTATCGTTCCCGAACTTGCCCGCCGGAATTTCAATCGTTGTCCGCGTTCCTTCGACGCTCACGCCTTCCAATGTTTTCGCGCCGAGCGATGCGGTTTTGCCTTCATCGGATTCAAACGGCGGCGGCGGACGATTGCCGTTTAATGGAATTTTGCGGGCGATTTTACGATTAACATCGAGAAAATACTGTGTGCCTTCGTTCGCATCGGCGATAAAAATCAGCTTTTGCACCGCGTCGCCGAGACTGAATCCGCCGACGGTGGCAAGCGGCTGTTCGCGTCTGGTGCGTCCCGCGCCGTCGCGGTAAATCGCGCCCTGATTCCGCGCCGTAAGAGTTGAGCCGTCATACAAACGGCGCGTATTTTCCATCACGGTTTCGGCGGAAAACGGCGCATTTTTCACTAATTTATCACCGAAACGCATTTCTGCGCCGAGAAACAAAACGGTTGCCGCGGACGGCGGCTGAAATTTTCCCATCGGCGCGGGAACGTCAAATCCGCCGAAAAGCGATTGGGAAGGCGGCGGACGGCGCGGCGATTCTTCGGGCATCGCGTTAAATTCGTCGCGGCTGACTAAACCGTCGCTGTTTTTATCCAATTTGCCGAAATGACGATTCAGAGCAGCGTCAAATTCGGCGCGGGTCAATTTACCGTTGCGGTTAATACCTTCCATTATAAACGGCAGCGGCATTCTCGGCGGTTTCGGCGCGTTGTTATTTTTTTCACTGAATCCTTCACCGTTCGGCACATTACCGAATCTTTCGCCGTTTGGCGGCGGCGGGCGCGGAATTTCGGTTTCATCAATGATGCCGTCGCTGTTTCTATCCAGATTTTTAAACATCGAAGCGGCATCTTCATCGAATTCACCGCGCTCGATGGTGCGATTTTTATTCGTGTCGGTGCGGTCAAACCATTCGGCGCGGCGATTCGGATTTCCTCGCGGCGGTCGCTGCGCCGATGTCACTGCGACAACCGCTAATGAAAGAATTATCAGGGCTAAAATTTTATTTTTCACAACTGCTCCTTAAACTTCAAAGGTTAAAAATCGGCGGTGCATTTAATCGTTCGCCAAAAACCGAATCGCCCGCGCCGCGCCGTCGTCGCTGAGAATGATTTCGGCGTTGACCAGTTCGGAATTTTTTTCGACGCGCGTCGTTACGCCGAGCGAAACGAGCATCGAACGCGGAACTTTAACGCGCACGATCTGCCCGCTTTCCGTCGCGGGCAAAAATGACAAAGCAATAAAATCCGTCGCAATTTCAGACTTTCGGGAATTTTCGATTTTCTTCGACGGTAAATTTCGCGCCGTCAGCGGCGAACGAAACGACTTCGATTTTATTATCGGCGACGATGATTTTTTTGCAGCTTTGACGGTCGAAACTTTCCGCTGAACGGTCGGCGTTGATTGAATCGGTGCGGCTTTTTTTATTTCAGGCGGATTGATTTCATCATTCGGAACGGCGAAACTTTTTTCCTCCCGCACGACGGCGATTTCCGCTTTCGACACATTGAAAAACCAAACTGCCGCGCTCGCCGTCAGTAAAACCGCGAACGCGCCCGCCGTCGCCCACTGCCAATTCCAAACGAAAAACCGACGTTTTGCCCGCCGCGCTTTTTCATCGGCGATCCGGCTTTGCAACTGTCGCCAAAGACGCGGCGCACCGGCGATCTGCTCGACTTCTTCGTCCGTCAAAACAGTGCTTTGCAAAACCGCCTGAGCAAATCGGTCGAGTTTTTCTTCGGAAAGTTTCTGCGAATGATTTTTGTTCATCAACATAGATGACGCGGCAGACTTTGTTTCGGTTACAAATTTTTCTGTAAAGTTTTAGAAAAATTGCAAACGCGGGCAAATAAAATCCAATCTATTCTTTTACACGAATAACAGACAAAGCCGATGAACGACGTAAAATTTAGCAAATTGGTAATTTTCATTAACAGCCTCGTGCCGCTCGCGCTGCTCGGTTATGACGCGCTGAACGGAAGATTGGGCGCGAATCCGACCGAATTTTTTCTTCGCACGACCGGCGTTCTGACGCTCGTTTTTCTGCTGATAACGCTTTTCGTCACGCCGCTTCGTAAGTATTTCGGCTGGAACAATCTGACAAAATTTCGGCGAATGCTCGGACTTTACGCTTTCTTTTACGGATTTCTGCATTTAATAACTTACAGCATTTTCGATAAAAGTTTCAGCCTTTCGGCGATGGCGGGCGACATTTGGCAGCGTCCGTTTATCGCGGTCGGAATGCTGGCGTTTTTCCTTTTAATTCCGCTTGCCGTCACTTCAACCAATGGAATGATCAAACGGCTCGGCGGCAAAAACTGGGCGCGGCTGCATAAAGCGACTTACATCGCGGCGATTTTAGGCGTGATTCATTTTTGGATGATTGTTAAATCGGACGTTTTCTATCCGCTGCTTTTCGGGTTAATTTTGGCAGGCTTGCTCGGCTATCGAACTTATGCGGCTTACGGGCAACCGAAGAAGAAAATAGCCGCGAATTAGACTATTAAAACGGCAAAAATGAAACTTATCCTATTGATAATCTGTTCGTGTTAATTGAAGTAATTCGCGGCTACTTTTTTTCTTATGCCGAATTTCTACCCGCGTTGATGATACCGAATGAGCAGCGAATGATTAGTTTTTCGTAAACGCCGCGTAAGTTTTCGTCGGTCGTCTCTCGGATTGCAGTCAGCGCGTATTGCTGAATCGTTGTCAGCGGCAGAACGATTCGTTCGCGGGTGCGGACGGATTGCTGCTCGATTGGATAATCCGCCATCAAATCTTTTCTGCCGGAAATTTCCGCCAGATGTTTTTTGCACAGTTCATATTCATCGTGTATTTTCCGCCAGATTTCGCCGTAGATTTCGTGTTCGGCTAAAAACGCCGTTAAGTTGAAATCTGATTTCTGCATCGCCATTTCGCAGTTGTCCATCAGCGTCTTGAAGAATAAATTCGATTGATAAAGCGTTTTTATCTCGTCCGCATTCGCTTCCAAAGCCCGCAGTGCCGTGCCGACTCCGTAGAATCCGGGGACGTTTTGCTTTAATTGACTCCACGCGCCGACAAACGGAATGGCGCGTAAATCTTCAAACGTCATTACGCCCGCGCCGCGTTTTGCCGGTCGGCTTCCGATGTTCGTTTCAGCGTAGAATTTGAGCGGTGAAACGTCGGATAAATAATCAAGAAAACGCGGGTGATTTTTTAGTTCGTCGTAAGCCGCGAAACTTTCTTCAGCGAGATTTTGCATTAACATCTCTTCGGTTTCGGTGAAAGTCTCGCTTTGGGCGGCAAAAAGATGCGTGTGTATTCCGGCGTGGACGAGTTGTTCGATGTTGTATTGCGCCGACGCGACAGTGCCGAAATTTGACGAAACAGTTTGTCCCTGAACAGTTAATTCGATGGCTTGATGCGCGATGTTTTCGCCCATCGAAGAATAAAATTTGTGCGTTTTGCCGCCGCCGCGAGCGGGCGGTCCGCCGCGTCCGTCGAAGAAAATCACGTTGATTTTGTATTCGCGGGCAAGTTTCGTCAACTGATCTTTCGCTTGATAAATACTCCAATTCGCCATCAAATAGCCGCCGTCTTTCGTGCCGTCGCTGAAGCCAAGCATAATCGTCTGCACATCGTTTCGGTGCGACAAATGCCGGCGATACTTTGGAATTTCGTAGAGTTCGCGCATAATTTGCGGCGCGTTACGCAAATCGGTAATCGTTTCAAAAAGCGGCACGATGTCAATCGTCAAATCGTCTGCATTCCAGCCGCCGAGCGCAAATAAACCGTAGACTTCGATAATATTTAAAGCCGATTCGCAATGGCTGATAATGTAGCGTTCGCAAGCCTGTTCGCCGTTATTTTTTTGGATTTCTTTGACGGCGCGGATGTTGCGAAGCGTGTCTTTCGTCAGTTCGGCGGCGAAAAATTCCGGTTCGACGGCAGTTTCGGTATGCAATATGAACTCGATTTTTTCCGAGTCGGAAAGCGCGGCGTAGTTTTCGGCGGGAGAATGGCGATTGAAAATTTCGTTCAAAACCTGCGCGTGAACGCCGCTGTCTTGTCGAATGTCGAGCGCGGCGAAATGCAGTCCGAAAGTTCTCGTTTTTTCAATCAGATTATCAACCAGATGAACGAATAAACCGTTGTGATTTTCTATAATGCCGGCGCGAATTTTATCCAGCCTTTCGATAATTTCACCGCTCGTCAAATCGTCAAACTCCGACTGGAAAGCGTTTTGATAAAGTCTGCTTTCGAGTTCGGTGAGCATTACGTCAACGCCCGTAAAAGTTAGGCGGCGTTTCAAGTCGCGCACGTCTTTGTAATAGCATTTCAGAACGGAGCGTTTAAGCGCGGCGGCGACTTTGCGCGTTGTTTCGGTCGTCACGAACGGATTTCCGTCGCGGTCGCCGCCCGACCAAAAACCCATTTTGACGAGTTTGCTCAAGTCTAATTCTTCTTGCGGAAATTTGTTTTTCAAATCCGACGCGATGCTGCCGATGGCGTGATAAAAGACGTTTTCGAGATACCAAATCAAACTCGTCGCCTCGTCAAACGGCGACGGTTTCTGCTTTTTGAAAAACGGCGTGCGCCCAAGCTGTTGCAGATATGTATTGATGAGCGTTATGTCATTGTCGCCGATGGCTTCGACTAAATCGTTGATAATTCCCAAAACCGCGCCCGGATAAAACTGCGTCGGATGCGCGGTTAAAACCAGACGCACCGAAAAATCATTCAGTCTACCGACGAATTCAGCGACTTTATTTTCCTGTTCGACGCTCGTCTCAAGTTGTTTCAGAGTTCCCGCGCCCTGCGTATCGTGAAGTTCGACGAACGAAGCGTCTTCGAGCGCGTCGAACAAAACGACTTGCCGTTCAGCATATTGGACGAAACGAAACAAAAAATCGTCTTTGCCGCGTCCGGGATGCGCTTCAAAAAAGCCTTCGATAATCTGCGTCGGACTCTTTCCGAGCGCGTAGCCTTCTTCACATTCATTACTGAAAAGCGACAGTAAAATTCCGGTTTTATCAACGCCGTAAAACGGCAGCGACAAAAACAAACTGTTATAAATTTGAAATTTCAGCCCAACCGAGTTTTGAAATTTTTGTAACGCGCCCGAATGTGATTCAATCATAAAAAAATTGTAATATAGAAACTACGACGAAAGAAACTTTTACGAAAGATGAGCAGGCAGTATTTACACCTTTTTTGAAGAATTAAACTATGAACAAAGCAGTAACACTGGGCGAATTAAAGGCAAGCGGTTATCAAACTCGTTCTGTCAAGGACGAAATGCGGGCGAATTTGATTGAAAAATTGCGAAACGGCGAGCAGCTTTTCAGAGGCATCATCGGTTTTGAAGAGTCAGTCATTCCACAACTTATTAATGCGATTTTATCAAAACACAATCTCATTCTTTTGGGAACGCGCGGGCAAGCTAAAAGTAGAATTATCAGACAGTTAACCGAATTGTTGGACGAGGAAATTCCGATTATCGCGGGTTCGGAAATCAGCGATGATCCGTTTAAACCGCTCTCAGCTTTCGGCAAACAGACGATTGCGGAAAAGGGCGACGAAACCGAAATCGCCTGGGTCAAACGCGATTCGCGGTTTGTCGAAAAACTCGCTACGCCCGATGTCACCATCGCCGATATTATCGGTGATATTGATCCGATTAAAGCGGCGAAAGGCGGACATCTTTTGTCGGACGAATTGACGATTTTTTACGGACTGCTGCCGCGAGCTAATCGCGGGATTTTTGCGATTAACGAGCTTCCCGATTTAGCGGGGAAAATTCAGGTCGGACTGTTCAATATAATGCAGGAAGGCGATGTCCAGATTAAAGGTTTTCCGGTTCGTCTGCCGCTCGACGTGATGCTCGTTTTCTCTGCCAACCCGGAAGATTATACGGCTCGCGGCAAAATCATTACGCCTTTAAAGGATAGAATCGGCGCGGAAATTGCCACTCATTATCCGAAAGATATTGGCTTGGGAACGGCAATTACGAAACAGGAAGCGTGGACGGAAAGAAATCTGGGCGCGGGCTTTCGATTGGAGATTCCCGAATTTATCTCCGAAATCATCGAGCAGATCGCGTTTGAAGCCCGCGACGACCAGCGCATTGACAAGCGTTCGGGCGTGTCGCAGCGTTTCCCGATAACCGCGCTCGAATCTGCCGTTTCCAACGCCGAACGCCGCGCCATTATCACCGGCGAAAGTGAAATCGTGCCGCGTATTTCCGATGTCTACGCCGCTCTGCCTTCGATGACCGGCAAAATGGAACTCGAATACGAAGGCGAGCAAATCGGGGCGCAGAAGCTGACGAAAGATTTAATTAAAAAAGCCGCCGGCTCGATTTTTGAAGGCTTCTTT
>JAJAZE010000470.1 GCA_026785925.1 Pyrinomonadaceae bacterium | reverse complement strand
GTCGGGGCGCGGACGAAATCCGCGCTCCGACGGAAGAGCGTTTATTTGGCGTATTGCGTTTTGACGGTTTGCATCGCTTTGATTTCGGCTTCCTGCGCTTTGATAATCTGGCTGGCGAGTTGTTTGATTTCCGGGTGTTCGGCTTTGGTCAGAGCTTCACGCGCCATTGTAATCGCGCCTTCGTGGTGCGGTGTCATCTGGTTGATAAATTCCACGTCGAAAACGTCGCCGCTCAAGCGGATCAATTTCGTCATATTCATTTTTTCCATCGAGCCATTCATTCCCGCCATTTCCATATTCAACGCCGCCGTCTGTCCGGCAAACCATTGTTCGCGCCAGCCTTTCATCTGGGCGATTTCGCGTTCCTGGTCAGCGACGATCTTGAAAGCGAGCGTTTTTAAATCGGAGCTTCGCGCTTTGACCGTCGCCGGTTTCGCCATCGCCGCCGCCGCTTCGTGGTGGGCGATCATCGTATCGAGAAACTGCAAATCGTAAGGCTGATTCGCCGCGTTCGGTGCAGATTTCATCTCCGAATGATTCATTTCCGTTTGATTCGCCGCGTTGTGATTTGCCGAATTGTGATTAGTTTCGCCGTGATTCATTGAATTGGGCGATGCGGAATTTTGCCCTTCCCGCGTTTGCAGCGTCGAGTTAATCAAAGTCGGATTATCTTGCCGACAACCGGCGAACATTGCTAAAGTCAAGATCGTCGCCCAATAAAAAGTGTTTCTAAACATTATTTCTCCAGATATTTTTAATAATAAAACTTGCTAATAATTTTCTCTTTTTCAAGCCGCGATGTAAAACAGGTGAGAAGTGATACGTGAGAAGTGAGAAGTGATAAGTGAGAGGTAAGAAGTGAGAGGTGAGAAGTGAGAAGTGAGAGGTGATACGAACTAACAGCGTTTATCGCGGAGGTCAGTCTTTAATTTTCATTTCTCACTTTTCACTTCTCACTTTTCACTTTTCACTTCTCACTTCTCACTTCTCACGTATCACTTACCACTAAATTACTCGTCCTCGTCGTGCGCCCGAACTCTGCCGGCGGCGACGGCTTCGTCAATTACTTTCTGCGAGAGATTTCCAGGCAGCGGGTCGTAATGTGAAAACTGCATATGATACGAGCCGCGAGCCTGCGTCACGGAGTTTAATTTCGATTGGTAATCGAGCATTTCCGCGAGCGGAACCTGCGCTTTGATAATTTGCTGTTTGCCGCGCATATCCATTCCCGAAACGCGCCCGCGCCGTGAATTCAAATCGCCCATAATATCGCCGGAAACTTCCTGCGGGCAGAAAACTTCGACATCCATAATCGGCTCTAAAAGCGTCGGTTTGGCTTTTTCAATCGCGTTGCGAAACGCTTTTCTGCCCGCCGCGCGAAACGAATGCTCGTCCGAATCAACCGAGTGATAACTGCCGTCAATCAGCGTGACCTTAAAATCAATCAGCGGATAACCGGCAATCGCGCCGCCCTGCGCCGCCTCGACAATGCCTTTTTCGATTGCCGGACGAAAATTATGCGGAACCGAGCCGCCGAAGATTTTATCAACCCATTCAAAACCCGCGCCGCGTCCGAGCGGCTCAAAAATACATTTGCAGTCGCCGAACTGTCCGCGCCCGCCCGATTGCTTTTTGTGCCGTCCCTGCACTTCGACTTGCTGCGTAATCGTTTCTTTGTAAGGAACTTTCGGCGGATGCAGCGCGACTTCGACGTGATAGCGGTTTTTCAATTTATCAACGACCGTTTCGATGTGCAGTTGACCGGAACCCGACAAAATAAATTCTTTGGTCTGCGCGTCGCGGTCGAAATGCAGGCTTGGGTCTTCTTCGAGAATTTTGTGCAGCGCGGTCGAGATTTTATCTTCGTCGGCGCGTGATTTCGGTTCGATGGCGAAAGAAATCGCCGCTTCCGGGTATTCGACTGCCGGATAAACAATCGGCTGCGCTTTATCGCAGAGCGTGTCGCCGGTTTGCGTATCTTTTAATTTGACGACGGCGATGATGTCGCCGGTTTGAGCTTCAGCGACTTTTTCCAGATTTTTGCCTTGCAGAATGTGCAGTGCGCCGAGCCGTTCGACAAATTCGCGGCTCGAATTAAGCACGGCGGCATCGGATGAAATTTTGCCCGAAACAATTTTCATCACGTTAATGCGACCGGCAAACGGGTCGGCAATCGTGCGAAAAATGTATGCCGAAAACGGCTCGTCGTTGCTGTATTTGCGCGTCGGTCGGTCGAACAAACTGCCGACGACCGCGTTACCGAATTCGGCTTCGTGCGCCGCCGGATTCGGCGCGAATTCGACGATGTGGTCGAGCAAAATCGAAAGTCCGACCAGCGTTTCCGCCGACACTGCATAGACCGGACAGAGTTTGCTGCTCGCAATCGCTTTCGCCAGATTCGGGTAAATGTCGGCTTCGTCCAGAGTGCCGTTTTCAAAATACTTTTCCATCAGCGCGTCGTCCGATTCGGCGACGATTTCGATCAGACGTTCCCGCGTTGAATCGAAAACTTCGCGTCCGGCTTCGGGAATCGGAATTTCTTTGGCTTTCCCGTCTTTATCGTATTCGTATGCCTTTTGATGAACGACATCAACCACGCCGCGAAAGTCGGCTTCGCTGCCAATCGGGAGCGTGAACGGCACGATTGACCGCGCAAAACTGGTTGCCGCCGTGTCGAGCGCGTGACCGAAATCGGCGCGTTCCTTTTCGAGTTTGTTAATCACCATAAAACGCGGCAGCAGAAATTCGTTGGCATAACTCCACGTTTTCTCGGTCTGCACTTCGATTCCGTTCACGCCGTCCACGACGACCAGCGCGCAATCGGCGACGCGCAGCGCCGGTCGCGCGTGCGAAACGAACGCGGCGTAACCGGGCGTGTCAATCAAATTGATTTTTGCGTCTTTATGTTCGAGATGGGCAAAATTATTATTGAGCGAAACCTTCCGCTCAATCGAATCTTCATCGTGGTCAGTCGTGGTGGTGCCGTCGGCAACTTTTCCCCAGCGCGTGGTCGCGCCCGCGACGTGCAAAAGCGAACTGACGAGCTGGGTTTTACCCGCGTCGCCGTGTCCAATGACAGCCAGATTGCGTAAATTTTCTGTGGTAAATGCTTTCATCTTCGGCAGAATCTCCTTATGTTTTAGATTTCAGATTTCAAAATTCAGATTTCCGCGTTGCTTGAAAAAATCCGCGTTTGAACCTGAATCAATTGAATCTGATGAATTCGGTAGAGATTAAATTTATCTTAACTCACGGAAAGATAGCAAGAAGCGCGTAGTTTCCGCCCGTTCAGAGTCCAAACGCGGAACGCACTTTGCATTTTCCGCCGCGTTTCGCTGGCGGAAAACACGCTCAAGCGTGGACTCTGAACAGTTGTCAACTGACGGTGCAAAATTCATTTACATAGCCAACCGTCTGAGTTAAGATACCGTCTATATTTTAGGCGCAAACTTCAAAACATTTTTAGGAAATAAATTCGAGACTTACGGCTAATGCAATGTCAGCAAGATAAGACAGGAGATTTTTATGAATATACTCTTTAAGAAAACCTTTTTCGCGGCGCAATTAGTGTTAATTGCTTTATTTTCATTTTCAACCGTGCAGGCGGCGGGTGAAGTTGACCCGACATTTAATCCGGCACTGGTTAATGTCGTGAACAGCAACACCGACTTTGCGAGCATTTATCGAATGGCTGTTCAGCCGGACGGGAAGATTATCATCGCCGGATTTTTTCGGGTGGCGGGTAAATTTAACCGCGACGGCATCGCTCGTCTTAACGCCGACGGCACGGTTGACCCGACTTTTCGCGCTCCGGTGATTACCAGTCCTACCAGAATCGGCGGAAACATTTACGCCGTCGCCTTACAGCCGGACGGGAAAATTTTAATTGCCGGTGCTTTTACGCAGGTTGGTTTTAATAACCGTCTGGGTGTCGCACGTCTAACCGCTAACGGTTCGCTGGACACTTCATTTAATCTGCCCGGCAACACGGGGTCGAATTTTGCCAGATTTAACGATATAAAAGTCGCGGCAGACGGCAAAATTACCTTTGCGGGCAGATTTCAATATTCCAATTTGGGCAACACCCGATTCAGTGTCGCGCGGGTTTTAGCCGACGGAACGCTCGACCCGACGTTTGTTTCGCCGCCTGAGTTTAACAATTTTGCGATTAACTTATACAGAGTCGAACTGCTGCCGGACGGCAAAACGCTCGTCGCCGGCGGCGACAACACCAGCGGTGTCGTGCATCGTTTAAACGCCGACGGCACGATTGACACGACCTTTTCGACAATTAGAACGAGTAACCCGATTGGGGGCAATTCATCGGTTCTCGCTTTGCGCGTTCAGGCGGACGGGAAATATTTAATAGGCGGCGGTTTTCAAAGCGTCAACGGTTTCGTAATTAAAGGTATCGCGCGTTTTAATGCCGACGGCTCGCTTGACACGAGCTTTAACCTGACCGGCGGACCGAACTTTGTTGTGTTCGACATCGAAATTTCGCCGAGCGGGATGATTCTGGTCGGCGGCGATTTTACCACTTACAACGGCGAGAGCCGCAACAACGTGGCGTTGCTCGACAGCGGCGGCAATCTCAGCAGTTCGCTGAACTACGCCGGAACGCGCCTGCAAACCAAAGACGTGGCATTTTTGCCCGACGGCAAAATACTCGTCGGCGGTGAAATGTATGGTCAAGACTTTCCGCCTGCGCTCATTCGCTTAAACGCCGACGGCTCGCTCGATTCGACTTTTAATTTAATCATCGGCGCGTTGGGAAGAGCCTATAAAGTTATTGTTCAGCCGGACGGCAAAATTTTAATCGGCGGTTTTTACACGCACGTTGATAGTCAGCTTCGCAGTTACCTTTCGAGAGTGAACGCCGACGGAACGCTCGATACCGGATTTACGCCGCCGGCTATTCCGGGCGAGGTTTTAGGTTTGGACTTTCGCGCCTCGGACGGCAAGATTTTTGTTTCAGCTACCGGCGGCTTGCTTAGATTAAATGCGAACGGGACAAGTGATTTAGGCTGCATCTGCAACGTCGCCTCTTACGAAACCAAATTTCTGCCTGGCGGCGGCGCGATAACGGCAGTCGCGTTGGGTGACATTCGTCTGCGGAAACTTCTTGAATCGGGCGCGTATGATCCATCTTTAAATGTTTTAGTGAACGGCGCGATTAAAAAGATTCTGCTTCAGCCGGACGGGAAATTCATCGTCGTCGGAGATTTTACGCAAATCGGCGGCATCACGCGCAGCCGAATCGCTCGCGTCAACGGCGACGGCTTGATTGACGCGACGTTTAATCCGGGCGGCGGCGCGAATAATTCGATTTTTGACGCGGCGTTGCAGGCGGACGGCAAAATCATCATCGGCGGAAACTTTTCGGGTTTTAATTTTGATACGAATTACCAAAATCTGGCGCGTCTGAACGCCGACGGCTCGCTTGATATGTCTTTCAATCCGATTGTCGTGGGCGGCGTTCAAAGTTTGAAAATCCAAGCCAACGGCAGAATTTTAGTCGGCGGCGCGATGTCTCTGGTCAACGGCGCGGTGCGAAGGGGAATTGCCCAGCTAAATGCCAACGGCTCGCTCGATGCCGCCTTTGATCCGGGCGCGGGCGCGGACAATTCGATTTTAACCATTGATACGCAGGCAAACGGCAGGATCGTTATCGGAGGCATATTCACGCTCGTGAACAACGTGGACAGACTCGGCGTTGCCCGTCTGCTCGATTCATCGTTGACAGCCAGAACGCCGTATGATTTCGACGGCGACGGGAAAGCCGACCTATCGGTGTTTCGCCCGTCGAACAGCGTTTGGTATCAGCTAAACTCCACGAATAATCAGCAAGCCGGTCAGCAGTTCGGCGCGAGCGGCGACGTGATTGCTCCGGCTGATTTCGACGGTGACGGCAAAACCGATTTGGCGGTGTATCGCGGTGGCGTTTGGTATATCCAGCGCAGTGCGCTCGGTTTTACCGGCGTGCAGTTCGGGTTGGCGACGGATTTGCCCGTGCCTGCCGATTACGACGGCGACGGCAAGGCTGACATCGCTGTCTGGCGACCGTCAAACGGAACTTGGTATCGCCTCAACAGTTCCAACGGGCAAGTCGTGACCGTGCAGTTCGGACAAACAGGCGACAAACCGACATTGGGAGATTTCGACGGCAACGGATTATCCGACATCGCGGTTTTTCGCCCGTCAAACGGCGTGTGGTATCGCATCAACGCGCAGAATCAGCAAGTCGGGCAGCAGTTCGGACAAGACGGCGATTCGGTTGTTCCAGCGGATTACGACGGTGACGGGAAAACCGATTTGGCGGTGTATCGTCCGGCAATCGGGACTTGGTATATTTTACGAAGTTCGCTCGGATTTACCGGTGTGCAGTTCGGCAGTTCAGCCGACAAACCGGCACCGGCGGATTACGACGGCGACGGACGAGCGGACGTGACGGTTTTTCGCCCGTCAAACGGCGTGTGGTATCAGCTTCGTTCGACGCAGGGATTTGCGGGAACGCAGTTCGGAATTACCGAAGATTTACCGATTCCGAATGCGTTTGTCCGGTAGAATTGACTGGAATGCGAGTCAAGCAGGTAAGTAAAAAGTTTCGCGGCGTTTTGCTC
>JAJAZE010000469.1 GCA_026785925.1 Pyrinomonadaceae bacterium | reverse complement strand
GCGTCCGGCTTTCTTTGAATCGCCGCGCTTTTCAAAATTTGAAAAATTTTCCAGAACATCGGCAGAGCGCGGGCGATTTCCGGCAGACCGACGATTGCCAAATCATCGGCTTTGACAGTTGTTTCCACGCCCACCTCACGCATCCGTCCGCCGGTTGCGCCGAAAAATTCAAACTCGATTTCGGGCGCAATTTCACGCAAAGCCGCGACGAGTTTTGCCGCGTGTGCGTCGCCCGACGCTTCGCCCGCGACGAGCATTATGGAACATTTATCATTTAACATTACAATCGTTCGTTGCAGCGTCAATCGGCTGGAAGCGATGAATTTCGTTTATTTTCAATAAAAAACAACGGTGAGCGATTCTGATAAATGATAAATGATAAATGATAAATGATAAATGCGCGGCGACAACTGAAAGGCTTCTTTCGCGCATCAAACCGATTGATTTTCGCACTAAATAATAATTTAAATTCTTGAGTTGCTTGCCAGACGCATTTTTAACCTTTAAAATGCAATGTTTTGTGCATTAGATAATTTTTACGTTTATTAAGTCTATAATTTTCGCTCTAAATAACAATTTTAGACAAGTTTTTCTGGAGGAGTTTGTGAAATTTCACATCGTTTTTTTATTGGCAGTCATCGCTTTAATCGGCAGTTTCACATCTGCATCGGCGCAGATTAACAGTATTGCTCAGTCGCAGATTGATTCGGTTGTCGGACAAATCACCGATTCGTCAGCCGAATCTTTCGCCGGCGGCATCAGCGGCGACGGGCGTTTTGTGGTTTTTGAATCAACCGGCAATTTAGCGACCGACAATCCGCGCAACACCGATGCCAACCGCGAAATTTTTCTTTTCGATTACGCGCAGCGGCGAATTTTTCAAATCACCGATACGAAAAGTGTGCGAACCGACACGGCACTCGGCTTTACTTTGGCAAATACGAAAGTCTTGATTGCCAATGTGCGCCCGGTAATCAGCAACGACGGACGCTGGCTGGCGTTCGGCTCGAACGCGACGACCGCCGTTGCCGGTTCGACCACGGCGAACACGACTAATCCGGGCAGTTTCGATGCCGAGTCTTTCAATCCAATCGCTCCGGCAACCACGCCGCCGAATCCTTTGATTGCCGACGGCAATACGGAAATGTGGCTTTACGCGATTCCGGCGACGACCGCCGCCGATTTGTCGGCGGGCAGCGAAATTGCCGTCACCAATTTGAGCGGCGGCGCATTTACGAGGATTTCCAACACGGCTCCGAGCCGTCTGCCGTCGCCCGGTTCGATCTTCGGTCCGCCGGTCATCGCCGATGACAATCGGGACGCGAGCCTCAACGACGACGGCAATTATCTCGCCTTTGTTTCCAACCGCGACTTGGTTCCGAGCGTCGGCAACGCTGCGCCGAACGGCAACGACGAAATTTTCACATACTTCCGCACGGCGGCGGCGACCAATCAAATAACCATCACCAATCGCGGAACCGTCGCCAGTCCGATTTACAATCAAAGCCCGACGATTTCCGGCAACGGTCTGCGCGTCGCATTTTTGAGCAACGCCAGCAATCCGTTCAGTTTAACGGTCGCCGGAACCAACGCCGACCGCAACGTCGAAATTTTCTACGCCGATTTGGACGGCGCGACCGGCGGCACGACGGCGACCAGCGTTAAAAGACAAATCACGACGACCGCCCGCGTTAATCCCGGCGATTTGGTAAATATTCTAGATTTCGGCAGACGAATGAGCCGCGACGGACGTTACATCGCTTTTGATTCTTACGCCGATTTAGCCGGTGAAAACAGCGGCACGAATTATACATCGTTCGCGCTTTATGTTTTTGACGCGAACGTCGTCGCTCCGGCAAATCCGTTTCGCCGCGTCGGACCGCGCAGCGATGCCGATGCCGCAGTCAACGGCGGCGACGTTCCGCATTACGCGGGCTTTACCGATACGGACGCGAACCGCACACCGGCGACTCTCGTTTTAGAAACCCGCGCTAACATCCTGGAAAACGGAACGGTTGCGCCGAACAATGACAGCGGTTTGAATCCGAACATCATTCGTCCGGCGCAGATTTACGGTTATCCGCTGGATGTCGCCGCCGGTGCCGCCACTTTCAAGCGTTTGACCAAACTTCCCGATCCGAATGTTTTCATCGCTTCGACCCAGCCGATTCCGAGTAATTCCGTCCGGCGAATGACTTTTAATTTGGCTTTGACCGAAGTCGGGACGGGCAACTTCGATTTGCAGAGCGAAGCGTTTTATTATCTGCTGCCGACGGCTTCCCTGCCGTCACCGACGAGTTTCAGTTATTCGACCGGCGCGAGCGGCATTCCGGTTTCGGCTTCGCCGGTTCCGACACCCAGCCCGACCGCAACTCCGACTCCGACTCCGACCCCCAGCCCTTCGCCGTCACCGTCACCATCGCCGACTCCGCAAACGCCGTCCGCCGTGCAAGGAGTTTCGCCCGGAATGCTGGCGATTTTAAATTATTCTGCAAACGTCGAACAGTTTGTCATTCCGCAGACGGCAATCGGTTCGCTGTCCAGAAGTTTCACTCTGCCGATTGAATTAAGTGGTGTCACGATGACGATTAACGGCGCGGCGGTCGGTTTGCAGTCGGTGAGAAACAAGCGCATAGTTTTCGTCGTCCCGCCCGGACTGTTCGCCGTCAATAATCTGCCGACCGTCTATCCGGTCGTAATTAACAATAACGGCGTGGTTTCCAAAGGTTCAATCACGATTGTTCCGGCGCGACCCGATGTTTTCAGTTTTGCTCCGACCGCGACTGCTTCCAATCGAGCGCAGATTTTTAACGTCACCAATACGGTCTTTAGAACCGAACCGTTCAACGTCACCACGCTCAGGATACGCGGCGGGCGGCGTGTGCCGACGGTTTTGAGATTATTTCTGACCGGCGTGAACAATGTTCCCGCCGCCAATATCACGGTGCGAATCGGCGGCACGACTTTGACGCAGGTTTCGACCGGCGGAATTTTACGTGCGCCGGGTGTCAATTCGATTGACTTTACGCTTCCGTCAACACTGCTCGGCGCGGGCGATGTGCCGATCATCGTCACCGTCACCGTCAACGGCGTAGTTTATTCAAGTCGCGTTGACGACACGGCACCGCGATTCAGAATTTTGTAAAAAACACCGAACTTAAAAGCCGGAGGACAATTTAAATCGTCCTCCGGCTTTTTCCATTTCTTGCCTAACCTCGACCGTTATATTATTCTGATGACAACGATAAAAATTTATTAAATAAAGTTTTCCAGAATTCCAATTCATTTCGTTATTTCTTTCCGATTCAAAAATCCTATTTTCAGGAGTTTATATAAATAATATGGCAGTTAAAGATGTTAATACGATGAAAATCGTGTCGAAAATTTGGCGCAACGGTGCTTTTATTGATTGGGACGATGCCCGCGTCCACGTCATGACGCACGCCATCCATTACGGTTCGAGTGTTTTTGAAGGCATTCGCGCCTACAAAGCCGAAGGCGGCACGGCGATTTTTCGTCTGACCGAACATATTCAGCGTCTTTTGAATTCGGCGAAAGTTTATCGAATGGATGTCAAATATAACCGGGCGGAATTGTCGCAGGCAGCGGTCGAATTAGTCCGCGACGGCGGTTTGGACGAATGCTATCTGCGTCCGGTTATTTTTCGCGGTTTGAACGAAGAAAAACCGGCTTTCGGTGTCAATCCGTTTCCGAATCCGATTGACTGCTACATCGCCGCCTGGGATTGGGGCAAATATCTCGGTGAAGAGGCGTTGGAAGCGGGCGTTGATGTCTGCGTTTCAAGCTGGACGCGAACACCGGCGAATTCCCTTCCGGCAGTTGCTAAAGCCGGCGCGAATTATATGAATTCGCAGCTTATCAAAATGGAAGCTATCTTGGGCGGATTTTCCGAAGGCATCGCGCTTGATGATCGCGGTTACGTTTCGGAAGGTTCGGGCGAAAATATATTTCTGGTTAACAACGGAAAATTGATTACGCCGCCGCTCGGTGCTTCGATTCTGCCCGGCATCACGCGCGATTCGGTGATCGCCATCGCCAAAGAACTCGGCATCGAAGTGGTCGAAACTTCGATTCAGCGCGCCGCTCTGTATTTGGCGGACGAATTATTTTTCACCGGCACCGCCGCCGAAATCACGCCGATTCGTTCGGTTGACCGCATCACGGTCGGCGCGGGCAAACGCGGCGAAGTCACCAAACAGTTACAAGACGTTTTCTTCGATGTCATCTACGGCAGACGACCCGCGCCGAACAACGCCGCGTGGCTGACCTATGTCAACGAATCGGAAGAACAAAAAACCGCGACCGCGACGGCAAACGAATAATTGATTCAGCCAATCTTTGATAACTCGCATCAGATTGAAAAATGATGCGAGTTTTGCAGCGTTTAGAGTCCAAACTTTAGTTTGCTCCGCCCGCGAAGTGCGGCGGAAACACGCTCAAGCGTTGACTCTGAACGCTTGAAACTATTTTATGCACCCGAAGAAATTCATCCTCGAATTGACCGTTTTCGTCTGCGGCGCGTTAGTGATGATTTACGAAATCATCGGCTCGCGCCTGCTGTCGCCCTATATCGGCGCGTCAACTTACGTTTGGACGAGTCTGATCGGCGTGATTCTCGGTGCGCTCAGTTTGGGTTACTGGCTCGGCGGCAGAATCGCCGATCAACGTCCTGACATAAAAGCTCTGGCGGCAGTCATTTTTCTCGCGGGCGGTTTGGTTTCCGTGACGATTCTGCTCAAAGACTTGATTCTCTCTTTCGTTTCGCAGATGTCGTTCGGGTTGGAAGTAAAATCAATCGTCGCCGCGCTTTTGCTTTTCGCGCCCGCCAGCGTTTTGCTCGGTTTTGTCACGCCTTACGCCGTCAAATTAAAAATGTCGTCGCTCGCCGATTCGGGCAAAACCGTCGGCAGACTTTACGCCCTCTCGACCGTCGGCAGTATTTTGGGAACCTTTCTCGCCGGATTCGTTTTGATTCCCTTGGTCGGCAGCGAAAAAACGCTGTATATTATCGGCGGCAGTCTCATCGGCTTATCAATGCTGCTCGCGCCGTTCGCTGTTTCAAGAGTCAATATCGCAATTTTGGTTTTGTTCGTGATGGGAATTTCAGTCAGCGAACTAAAGATTTATTGGCTGCGGCAGATGAGCGATTTGCACGACATTGACACCGAATACAGCCGCGTGCAAGTGTTCAAAACAGTCGAGCCGAAAACGAGTAAAGAAATCCGCGCCATCGCCACCGATCCGTTTTTCATTCAATCGGCGATGTATCTCGACTCTGACGAATTGGTTCTCGAATACGGCAGATATTATCATCTGCTGCGCCATTTCAAGCCCGACTTTCAAAACACTTTGCTGATCGGCGGCGCGGGTTACACATTTCCGCGCGATTATTTGTCGAAATATCCGACCGCGAAAATTGATGTCGTCGAGATTGACCCGCAGATGACCGAAATCGCTAAAAAGTTTTTCAATCTTCAGGAAAATCCGCGCTTAAACATCATTCATCAGGACGGCAGAGTTTTTCTCAATCAATCCGAAGCCGATAAATACGACGTAGTTTTGATGGATGCGTTCGGCTCTTTGTTCAGCGTTCCGTTTCAACTGACGACGCTCGAAGCCATCGGGCAAATCAGCCGCGTGTTAAAGGACGACGGCGTAATAATTTTCAATCTCGGCGGCGCGATTCATGGAGATTCAGCCAAATTTCTACAAGCCGAACTCAAAACCTACGGGCAAATTTTCCCGCAAGTCCATCTCTTCAAAATCAACGCCGATTACACCGACGAACAACTGCAAAACCTCATCATCATCGCCCGCAAAAACAAAAACACTGCACTTCTGACGAGCCGCGACCCGGAAATTTCCAATCTCTTAAAACACCTCGACGACCGGAAAATAAACTCCGAAATCGAAATTCTGACCGACGATCTCGCGCCCGTCGAGTATTACAATTCCTTCGCCCAAAGCAGCTATTGACGAAAAAACTACAGCAGTTTTAATTTGCCTGTATCCAGCGAAAAGGATGCTTAGTTCAGGACGCAGCGACATAAAATAATCATTTTCCCGAAGTTTTTAGAAAATGGTAAATCACCCTTTTTGAAACAGAATTAACGAAGTATAATTTTTGGTGTTTTATGAAATCTTCTGATAAGCAGATTCTAATGGCTTTCTTGATTCCACTAATGCTGGCAGGTGTATCTCTTTATATATTTAACTTTATGTGGAAGGTAGGAAGAGAAGAATGCGGCAGAGCTATTGATTTCTTTGGAGATATAGAGTGTGCAAGCACCAACATTCAATTTCTTTACGAATTTTTCGGTTATTTGACTTGGGGATTTGTTCTTCTTTCGATTATTCTCCCCTGCGTTTTAGACATACGTCGACAGCCAGTTGAACAAATCAGAATTTTTGATTAAATATCTAAACCTTATCTCATAAAGCACGGTTTTTGAATTCGCCGACCGTATCAATTGTGGAAAATTAACCAGTCTGCGAACTCGTCAATAGCAAAGAACAAAGTTAAAATATCCACGAGCAAAAACTAAATTCTTTCAATAAGTTTGTTCAGGCATAATTGTTTGTATCGAAAAAGTTTTTTCGCTGATTGCTTATCCTAAATTCTTTTAGAAGTTACGCAGTTGAAAAATTAAAGGCATATTTTAACAGGATGGACAGGATGAACAGGATCATAAAACAATTCAGCCAATCCTTTTTTACCCTGTTCATCCTATCCATCCTGTAAATTTTTCTTTCAAATGCGTAACTCGTATTCTTGTTAATTGAAATCTTGCGGCTTAAACTCTTCGCAGGTTTGATTATCGAATCAATTGCCGCCCTGAAAGTCGCTTCGCGGCTGCCTTCCGGCACTTTCGAGTTCGTGTTCAGAAAACTAATTTACGGGGAAACACTCGGTCAGGAAACATTTATCAAATGCAGAGCTTAAAACTGTTGGTTTCATTATTCTTTATTTTTTTGGCGTTGACCTTTTTCAGTCAGCGGTGGTTCACGACATCTTCAGCCGGCAGAAATTTTGGTGACGGCGCAAAGCTGGCACCGACCGGAGTTTCGGCTTCGGATGGAGATTATGCCGATAAAGTCAGCGTGATGTGGAACACCGTGCGCGAAGCGGCTCTTTACCGGATTTTCCGCAGCACCGACGGCGATCCATCATCCGCCGCCAGTGTCGGTGTGACCGCCGCCAATTATTTTTTCGATCCGACGGCGGTCGCCAATCAAACGTATTTTTATTGGGTGCGGGCTGAAAACAACGGCTCGAGCAGCAGTTTGAGCAACGCCGATCCGGGCTGGCGTGCCGTTGGAAGTTTTCAATCTCAAATTTTTTCTCCATTATCTCCGCCGCCTGCGCCGACCGGAAATCCGGTGACGGCAGCCAAAGCCAGCTTGGGCAAAACTCTTTTCTGGGACGAACAGCTTTCTTCGACTTTGACGGTTTCCTGCGGAACTTGTCACCGTCCGAGCGAAGGCGGTTCCGATCCGCGAACCGTTGTTAACAACACGCGCTCCAGAAATCCGGGTTTTGACAACATTTTTAATACGCCCGACGATGTTTTCGGCTCGCCCGGCGTTCCGCTCAACAATCTGGACGGAACTTACACGCCGTCAAACAGTTTCGGATTTAATGAACAGGTCACTAATCGAAAAACACCGACTTATTTGAATGCCGGTTTAGCTTTTAACGGCTCATTCTGGGACGGTCGCGCGTCGAATACTTTTCGAGACCCGCTGACTAACCAGGTTCTGCTGACGGACTGGGCATCGCTCGAAAGCCAGATTTTGAGTCCACCGGTTTCGTCCGTTGAAATGGGACACGGCGGGCGCAACTGGACGCAGGCGGCAAATCAGATTGCGACGGCGAAACCGCTCGCGCTTGCCGGCAGCATTCCGCCGTCGCTCGCCGAATGGATTGACGGGCGAAATTATCCAGAGCTTTTTGAGGATGCTTTCGGCACGCCCGAAGTAACGCCGTCGCGGATGGCGATGGCAATCGCCGCGCACGAACGAAGCATATTTTCCGACCGTTCGCCGCTCGACCGATATGCTTCGGCGATTGAACCGCTGACGGTTCAGGAAGACCGGGGACGCGAGATTTACACCACCGTTCAATGCGGCTTCTGTCACGGCGGTCCGCTGCTCTCAGACCAAAACTTTCATAACGTCGGCGTTCGCCCGCAAGCGGAAGATTTCGGGCGCGCAATCGTTACCGGAAACGTCAATGATCGCGGCAGATTTAAAACTCCTTCCTTAAGAAACGTCGAACTGCGCGCGCCGTATATGCACAACGGGCAGTTTGCGACGCTCGAAGAAGTCGTCGAATTTTATAATCGCGGCGGCGATTTTAACGCGCCGAACAAAGACCCGCGCGTTCGACCGCTTAATTTAACCGGCGAGCAGAAAGCCGATCTCGTCGCTTTTTTGAAACGCCCGCTGACTGACCCGCGCGTCGCGGGCGAACTGCCGCCGTTTGACCGCCCGCACCTTTATACCGAATCGAATCGCGTTCCCGTGATAATCGGAACAGGACGCGCTGGTTCGGGCGGCATCATTCCGCAAGCCGTCGCCATCGAACCGCCGGTGGTCGGAAATCCGAGTTTTACCGTCGGCGTTTCGAGAG
>JAJAZE010000468.1 GCA_026785925.1 Pyrinomonadaceae bacterium | reverse complement strand
GTTCCTGACGGCGAACTCGGTAGATTCCTTGATTGCTGTTCATCCAAAACCAGCCCGCATCGTCTTCGAGAATGACGAAAACGCCGTCGCTGAAAAGCCCGTTTCGTTTGGTGATTTTTTTGAATTCGCCGTTTTTAAAGCGCGTCAAGCCGCCGTCATGTCCGCCGATCCAAACGTTGCCGTCCGCGTCTTCGTAAAACGAGCGCGTGTATTTTCCCGCCAAGCCGTCCGATTCCGTAAAGGCTCGAAACCGCCCGTTTTCCAGCCGCGCCGCGCCCGCGCTCGTGCCAATCCACATTTCGCCCGAACGAGTGAAAAGATATGACGTTACGACGTTTGAAGGCAATCCGTCATCAACGGTGAAAAGCCGTGAAACGCCGTTTGCGTAGCGGATGAGTCCGGCTTCGACTCCGAACCACATATTGCCTTGCCCGTCTTCGGTGATGAATGCCAGTTTACCTGTGAATACTGCCGGAGAATTCCACGGCGGCGGAAGCGTATTTTCATAATCCACCGGCAACCATCGATTGTTTTCACGGTAACTGATTTCGCCGTCCCGACCTTTCCACAACCGCGAATGGCTGTCCACAAAAAGCGATGTCAGAATAAATCCGTATTCCGCTTTGAAATTGCCGTCGCGGTAGCTGAATAATCTGTCGTTCGTCCACGCGGCAAACCAAATCGTGCCTTCCGCGTCCTGCACAATCGGATAGACATTATCAACCGGCGGTTGCGACTTTTCAGAATAGAAAGTTACAGCCGATTGGGGATTAATCAAGTGAAGACCTTGAGAGCCGCCAAACCAAACGTTATTGTCACGGTCGCGGAAGAGTTTCGACCCGTTTTCCGGTGAAGAATCGGTAACAGGGAAATTCGCCGGATTGTTCAGCGCAATCGTCGCCGCATCAACTTTAATAATTCCTTTAAGAGTCGAAACCAAGAGATTGCCCTTCACGTCAAATTCAAGGTCATAAATTTCGCCAACTTTTGGAAATGTTTTAAGTTTTCCATCCTTGAATGAGAGCAGTTTCCCGTTAGTCAAAATGCCGCCCGAAGCGCACCAGATAACGTCGTCTTTTTCGGCAAAGTCCACCGGAATCGTATTTTTCGGAGCGACGGGCAGCGGCGCGTCCTTTGCGTAGCGCGTAATTTTCTCGCCCTCAACGTGATAAATCGCGTCCCGCTCGTCAATCCAAACGCTGTAATCATCAGTAGCGAAGACCCGTGCCGGAAACGCGCTTTCCTGCGCCGGACGAGCGACGAAACGCCCTTCCTCGTAAACGTATTCGGTTTGTCCGGCGCGAACCATCATTTCGGGATTGCGAAGCAGATGCCGGTTGCGTTCAATACCGTAGCGAACATTCGGGGTTAGATTTTCGCCCTTCTCAAAGTCGCGCCCGTTTTCAAATACCTTGAATTTTCCGTTCTCATAAACGACGACCGTCCGGTCATCCGCATAGTTGAACCAAAGCCTACCGGCAGTATCGGTGAACATACTGAAAATCCGGTTGTTCGGCATTTCCGGCGTGTTGGATTTATTGAAAACTTTGAACCGCACGCCGTCAAACCGCGCCAATCCGTCAAGCGTCGCCACCCACAGATAACCATCCGGCGTTTGCGCGATGTTGATGACGTTGTTCTGCGGCAAACCGTCCGCAGTCGTCCACTTTTTGAAATGTTGTTGGGAATGCGCGGCTGATGCAAAAATTACGACCATCAACCAACCAACCGCGCTCTTAAAAGCGGTCGTTTTTATCATTCGGGCAATTATATTTAATCCAAAATCCAAAATCTAAAATCCAAAATCGTCAAATCTCATCCGAATTCTGCTGTGCAAACTTAATCAAGGCGTGGCTTCCGCTGACATCCAGTTTGACGGAGATATTATGCCGATGATTTTCGACCGTCCGAAAACTGATTCCGAGTTCGGCGGCAATTTCCTTGCTCGTTTTATATTCACCGATCCGGCGCAGAACGATGCGCTCGGTTGGCGTTAAAGCCCCGATTCCCGCTGTCGGTCGCGCCAAGCCCGAAGCGCGTTTGAAAAGATAATTCGTCACGCCCGCGCTCGTAAAACTCTGCCCGCGCCGAAGGGCGTGAAGACATTGGACAATATCGTGCGC
>JAJAZE010000467.1 GCA_026785925.1 Pyrinomonadaceae bacterium | reverse complement strand
TTCGGCTAAAACGTGCGGAGCAAGTCCAAACAAAGACTTGATTCGGTTTTCAGGAAACATTTTCAGGTTATCAAACTTCATAACCCGAATAAATTTTCAATGAACCTGATTTTCTACAAAACTTTATCGGAACATCTATTTATGTTCCTGAACAATTACGTCGCTTGAGTTGGTTTTCAACTTGCCGTCAATAGTTTTGCCCGCGCCAAAAGCTGTTGTTTTCTATTTTTCAAAATTGATTCCCAAATTTTTCATTCGCCGATAAAGATGACTGCGGTCAACGCCCATCGCGCCCGCTGCTTTAGCGACGCTGCCGTCGGCTTCAGCGAGTTTGTGCAAAATAAATTCGCGCTGGTATGCGTCGTTCGCTTCCTTAAAAGACGGAAAGCGAAACGAAGCCGCCGGCGTTTTTTTGCGGGCATTTAACTCAGGCAAATCCTTCGCCGAAACAATTTGCCCGTCGTGCATAATCACGATCCGCTCGATCAGATTGCGAAGCTCGCGCACGTTGCCGAGCCAATCGTAATTCTGCAAAATCGTCGTCGCTTCCGCCGTTATTTGCTTCGGCTTTTTTCCGTAATCGCTGGAAAATTTGCGATTGAAATGTTCGATTAACAAAGGAACGTCTTCCGGTCGTTCGCGCAGCGGCGGAATTTGAAACGGAATGACGTTCAGGCGATAAAATAAATCGGCGCGAAAATCGCCGTCTTCGATCAAGCCGGACAAAGGTTTATTCGTCGCTGAAATGACGCGCACATCAACTTTGACCGGCGCGTTGCTGCCGACCGATTCAAATCTTTGCTCTTCTAAAACGCGCAGCATTTTCGCCTGCACACGCGGCGACATATCGCCGATTTCATCTAAGAAAAGCGTGCCGCCGTCGGCGATTTCAAACTTCCCTTTCTTTGCCTGAACCGCGCCGGAAAACGCGCCTTTGGCGTATCCGAAAAGTTCGGATTCAACTAATTCTTCAGGAATTGCGGCGGAATTTATCTCGACGAACGGCGCGGATTTTCTTTTTGAGTGCGCGTGAATCGCTCTTGCGACCAACTCTTTTCCCGTTCCCGATTCGCCGGAAATTAAAACTCGTCCGTCGGTCGGCGCGACGATGGAAATCTGCTTTCGCAAAGCCCGCATCGCAATCGAATCGCCGATCATTTCGTATTCGTGTCCGAGTTTTTCGCTGAGACTGGCGTTGACGCGCTCCAACTCGCGCTGTTTAACGGCGTTCCTGACGGTCAGCACGGTGCGCTCAATAGACAGCGGCTTTTCGATAAAATCAAACGCGCCGAGTTTGGTCGCGGTAACGGCGGTTTCGATGTTGCCGTGTCCCGAAATCATCACGACCGCCGCATCATTACCGTTTTCGCGCAGTCGTTTCAGAGTTTCCAAACCGTCAATTTCAGGCAGCCAAACGTCCAGCAAAATGCAGCTAAAATTGTCAGTTTGGACTGCTTTCAAACACGCTTCGCCGGAGGCGGCGGTTTCGACTTCAAAACCTTCGTCTTCCAAAACGCCGCGCAGAGTTTCACGAATTCCGCGCTCGTCATCAACGATCAAAATTGAGTTGGACATTTTTAGATTTTACGGCACAACGAGGATGTTGCTGAATTGTCTGAAATGAATATCGAAGGCGAAGGCGAAGGCACGGCTTATTCCGAGTTTTTCCATTACAACTTTGCTCGAACAATCCGTGAAACTCCAATCTTTATCGGAATACTGTTTGAAAATTTTCCAGGTTTCTGTAATGTCTTCGCTGTTTAAATCATAAACGCTCGTCAACGAACCGTTGAAAAATCGTTCCCCGATTTGCAGAGCGCGCTGATATTCGCCACGCGCCTTAAAAAGCGTTAAGGTTTCATCAATCACATAATTTGTCGTAATCAAAGATTGATGGTTTTGCAAAAACCAATCTCTGGCTTTTTCGTGATTTTCGTCGGTTGGGACGATACTGCCGAACCAGCCGCCCGTATCTACAAAAATCATCGCGCACCATTTTCCCCATAAAGAATTTTATCGTGATCGCGTCCCGAAAATTTGTCAGTTTTGCCTTCAATCGGCAAGGCTGCTAATTCCGTCAAGATTTCGGCTGGCGTTTTTTCCTGCGCCTGATTTCTCGGCGGAACAACAATTATTTCAACCTTTACACCATTGGAGACGGCTAAAGGTTCGCTTAAAATCAATGTTCCGTTTTCATAAACGGCTGAAATTGTTTGACTCATTTTTCTCTTCCTCCAATTTAGCTTCCGATGTTACGCAGCCAATGTTTTTTCGGGCTTTGCCCGCCGATGTGCGGAAAGGCTCCGCCTTTCCGGTCGTTATTATCTTAATTTTTGCGGCTGTGCCGCCACCGTGAGGCACAGCCTCACTAAAATTAGGATAAACTCAACGGAAAGGCGGAGCCTTTCCGCACATCAGGCGGCACAGCCGCATTTTTGCGTAACATCAGTTAGCTTTGCTTATTCTATATCGAATTCATTATTTCCCTAATTCTTCTTTTGGTTTCTATAACCGACGATTTGCAAATTTTTCTGTAAAATTCTTGCCATTTCTCGCGTAGCTCTTGGCGCGTAAAATTCATTATTTGATTATCTGCGACCAAACCGCCGCGAAAAAGGAAAACCATAATTTGATTGCTGTTCGTTACAATGTAATTAAAGGAGTTGATAATTCGACGGCGTAAGAATGGGCTTGTCCGATGGCATCATCGGTCAATTTTTTCTCGCTGGATTTTGCTTCGACAACTATTAAGGCTTTTTCCTTTTCGCGCAGCGAGCCGTCAAATACTGCAAAATCAACTTCCTTCCTTTCCTTTTTCACGCCTTTGTGAGTGATAAGACGAAAGCCGATAGCACAATCTTCGTCGTCATAATCCAGCTTTTTCAAAATCGGTGCGATAAAATATTGCTCGACTTCGCGTTCGCTAGCGAAAACTCTGTTTTCTAGTGCTTCAAACCAGGAGTCATCTTGATTCAAAACTTTTTCTGAAGCCTTTTGAAAAATTTCGGTAAATTCAGGCTCAAGATATGAAAGTTTCACCATTTTGTCCATCGGTTCGACTCCGATTTGTTCATCCGATTCAAAAAAGATATTGCATTCTTTGAGAGCCTTTTTCACAATTTCGATTTTCTCTTTCGAGCGTCTTTCGATTCCGAATTTTTTCCAGAATGTAGAGCTTTTAATGCGTCTCTGCTTTTTCGGCGTGGCTAAAATTGATTGCAAAATCTCTTCCGTAGTTTCGGCAACAGTTGGGTTATTTTTCATTTTTGATCGCTCCCTGCAAAATTTGAAGTTTGGAAATGTGAAAATAATTGAGGCTCGTAGGAACTAAGCCGCCAACGGCAATTCTATAACAAACTTCGCGCCTTTGGAAGAATTATTGACGGCACGGATTTTACCGTGATGTTCGGTGACGATTCTTTGGACGATTGCCAGACCTAAACCCGTGCCGCGTCCTTTGGTGGAAAAATACGGCTGAAAAAGTTTTTTAAAATCGCTTGGCGAGATGCCTTTGCCGTTATCGGAGATTTCGGCGACGATCAAATCCCGCGCCGCGTCGTGAAAGGTTTTGAAGCTGATTGTTTTATCGAACTGAGTTTCGTCGAACGATTCGACGGCGTTTTCGATTAAATTGACGAAAACGCGCTTTAATTGCTCGTCGTCAAGCAGCGCGTTCGGCAGATTTTCAGCTAAATTCAATTCAATTTTCACATCGGAAAAACGATCATCGTAAAGCGCGGCGGATTTTCTGACAATCGCGTTCAAATCGCCGCTTTCGAGCCGCGCATTCGGCAGTCGGGCGTAACGCGAAAATTCGTCAACCATTGATTTCAAACTGTTGACTTCGCGCAAAATCGTCTCCGTTCCGTCTTTGATGACTTTGGCGTTCTGCTCTTCGGTTTTCAAATTTTCCGCATCGCTTTTCGGTTTAAAAACATTCAAAAAACTTTGAACTTTGGATTTTGCGCTTTGGATTTCGCCCTGACCTCCGATCCCTGAATCCTGACCTCTCTGAGCGAAGCGTTTCGCAATTCGTTCCGCCGAAAGCTGTATCGGTGTCAGCGGGTTTTTGATTTCGTGCGCCATTCGCCGCGCCACTTCCTGCCACGCCGAAGCGCGTTGGGCGGCGATCAACTCCGACAAATCTTCGATCACCAAAACCACGCCGCTCGCGTTCTTCTCGGAAGTTTTCGGCAGTGCCGTCGCCGTCAACGCCACCGGCAAATTTTCATTCGCCGCTTCGCCGCCGTCAGCGTATTCCGGCTGTAAAACCGTTTGCTCGCTTGCCTGTCCGATGCGTTTGGCGCGGTTTAATAATCTTTCCAGAACAACGCGATTCTCTTCGTTTAATAGCTGGTTCAACTCGAAATTCGTAAAATCGGCGGCTTCCAATTTCAAAATTTGAATCGCAGCTTGGTTAATCGTCGTTACGCGATTGTCCGCGTCAAATGAAATCACGCCGGTCGAGAGCGATTGCAGAATCGTTTCGATATATTTGCGGCGTTCGCGCAATTCCGCCGAATTTGCTTCGAGCGTCGCCGACATCTGATTAAAAGTCGAAACGAGCAGCGCGAGTTCGTCTTCGGCGAACACGTCAACGCGATGTTTGAGGTCGCCGTGCGCGATTTTGTCCGCGCCTTCCGCCAGAGCTTTGAGCGGCACGGTCAAACCGCGCGCGATATAAAACGCCGTCCAACTCGACGCGAAAATCAGCAGGAACGTCAGCATTCCGAGCGTCAGAAGTCCGATTTGCCGGATCGTCACTTGTTTCTGCTTGAGTTTTTCAAATTCGTTGAGCGAGTTTTCAACAATCTGACTGACGCTGCCTTTCGAGCGCAGATCAGGCACGACAATCAGCATTCGATTATCGGAAAACCGCGCGACTGCCGCGTCGAAGCCTTTGCCGTCGGTCAAACTCGTCTCGTTCAGATTGTTTTGGTAAATATAGGAGAGCGTCGCGGCGAGTTCGGATTTCTGCGCGTCGTCGAGCGGTTTTTCGCTGGCGGCTAAAGCTGCGCCGTCTTTGGAAATAACTTCGAGTCTGGTCAGATTTCCGGCTTCGACGATTGACCGCAATTTTTGGCTGGTAATTTCTTCGCGCTCCAGACTCGTCGCCAGCATCCGCGCCGTTTCGTTGAGTTTTGCCGTCTGATCGGCGATTGACTGTTCCTGAACCTGTTTCGCTTCGCGGATGACGTTTTCGGGAATGTCGGTGAACCAGCGGTCGAGTGCGCGGTTTAAAAACAAATACGAAAAAAACGCCATCACGATAATCGGAAGTAGGCTGATGGCGAAAAAGTATTGCAGCAAACGCGCTTTTAACTTTGAGCCGACTGACAGATTGCGGCGTTCGCGGCGCAATTTCAGAAGACTGCGAACGAAGATGAATCCGAAAATAACGAACGCGAAAAAGTTCAGCGACGAGAGCGCATACAGCAAAATCGTATCGCGTGCCGAATCAACCGTTATATCCTTCCAATAATTCGAGGATTGCAGCAGCACCGGCAGCGTAAATAAAACGAGAACCGCGCCGCCGAGAATCCACGGCGGCACACGCGGTTTATATTTTTTCGGTTTTTCGTCTGCCATTCGTGCCAGCTTATCATAACCGTTTAAGAAATTTTGTTCGTTTTCGGCGAACATTCTCAGCTGAAAAAAACCAAAAGCGCGTTCGTTCATCTGGCAAACGGACGCGCTTTTTGTATGAATAATCAAAAGTCAAACCGGTTGTTCAACTTTCGGCGTTGACGGTATTAACCTCGCCGAGATTGTTTTTTGAACGCTTTTTCGAGGCGCGGTAGGTCGAGTAGCCTTCTTTGCTCAAACTGAGAATCGCCGTTCGGTTTTCAAAAAGCAATTTCATCCAGGCGCGTTTCGTCATCTGCGGAAAGTAAATTCCGCGAAAGAAAAAGCGGGCGACGAGATGCCCGATGCGATATTCAAGCGGCGTATCTTTAATCGCTTCGAGTGCTTCGGCATTGCGTTTTGGGCTGTAACTTTCCGACCAGGCGTGGATGACTTCGGCGCGGGCTTCTTCGATGGTCATCTTCGCCGGTTTGTGCGCCATCACGAATTGGGCGAATTCGAGCCAGTGTTTCGGGCGCGTCAGTCGCCCGGCTTTTTCTAATCGCGTGTAAAGCGGCGTTGCCGGAAACGGCGTTAATTGTCCGAAAACGGGCAAACCCGGCTGCCATTTGTGAATTTCGGCGAGTGTGCGGTCGGCGACTCCGACAGTATCGTTGTCCATCCCGACGATAAACGACGTGATCGCATAAATGTTACGCTTTGCCAGCCGTTCGAGAACGGCTTGATAGTCGCCCGGTTTGCTGAAATTTTTGTTGACATCCGCCATATTCGCCGGGTCAATTGATTCCATCCCGATGAAAATCCATTTGCCGCCCGATTCGTGAATCAAATCCACGAGTTCTTCATCTTTTAACAGATTCGCGCTGATTTGCGCGACCCACGGCAACTGCGCGTCGGCGGCGATAATGTCTTTGAGCAGCGATTTAACGCGCTTGACGTTGATGGCGAGGTTGTCGTCTATAAAAAAGACGGCGATTTGCCCGCGTTCTTTTTTGGCGCGCTCTTTTAATCGAAGCAGCTCTTCGACCACCGATTCGTTCGTGCGAAAACGAATCGAATCGCCGAAAAATCCGGTCACGGTGCAGAACTCGCAGCCGTAAGGACAGCCGCGTCCGGTTTCAATCGGGACGACGAAAAACTTGCCCCAGCCCGCGCCCATTTTTGATAAAGTCGAGCGCATAAACTTCGGCACGAGACTGAATTGATCCAAATCCAAAGATTCCCAGGGAATATGCGGATACGGCTGAAGATTCGGCTTTTTGTCTTTCCCTTTCGGGTCAGTTTCCGGCTGATAAATGTCTTTTAAACGGTTGTTCGCCGCGTCGTTAACCATCAAAGCCCACGTTTCATCGGCTTCGCCAAGCGCAATCGCGTCGGCGTGGCGTTTGCCGCCGTCGCGCCCTAATGCTTCGTCCGGGCATTCGGTCACGTGCGGTCCGCCCATCACGACTTTGATTCCGGCATCGCGCAGCGCGTCGGCGAATTGATAGGCGCGGGCGACCATTCGGGTCATCGCCCCGATGCCGACTAGTCCGATTTCTTCCCGCTGGCAGTATGTGACCAGTTCCGCTTCGCTCATCGCTTTGGCGTTGCCGTCAATCAATATCACTTCGTGTTCTTTCGGCGTTAGAGCCTGAAGCAGAAACATCCACAAATGCGGCATAAAGTTGCGCGTCACGCCGTTGTCGGGATTGTATAATAAGATTTTCATTTTAAGTCTCTCGGAAAAATTTCAGTAGATTTCAACAAAATCTAAAGGTCTGGAATTTCGTTCAAAATTCAGTCTGTTTCTATCGGCAAAGTTTAGTTTGAATTCTAAACGCTCGAATTTTAATCAATTAAATTCAATCTTTGAAATTGGATTTAATTGAAAAGTATATTGATTGACAATCGCTCGTTCGCCCTGTTTTGGTTGAAAGGAGAAATTCAACTTATAGTTTAATAAAGTTACGCTTTTAAGCGCGATTTTGCAAATAATATCAGGCAGTCGGGGCGCAGCGCGAAAGAATTTCACCAACGTTTAACATCGTATTTTGTTAGAAACTGCGCCGCCAAAAAATATTTCAACATCCAAAAATTATTTGTTTCGACTGACGAACGGATTATCTTTGACCCGGAAACGCCAGGGCTTTTCGGCGTAATCTTCGGCGTAGTCAATACCGATGCGCTTGCCGGCGGCGATTTCGTCGGAGTTTATTTTTGCGCCGTTTTCAATCCAAACTTTATCGCCGAGCAAATCCTCATCGTTAAATGCTTTATCAATCCCAAACGCGATGCAGAGTTTGCCCGGACCCGAAGTTAGATTAGTATCCTTCATCGCGCCGCGCCGTGTCCGCATCGTCTCGATTTTTTCCAGCGGCTCGACGGCGCGAATTAAGCAAGCCTGCGGCGTGCCGACTGCGCCGACGACGACGTTGAATTGAAAATACATTCCGTAAATAAAAGTGACGTAAGCCGTGCCGCCGACCGCAAACATCGTTTCGGTGCGCTTCGTGCAGCGGTTGCCGTAAGAATGCGCCGCTTTGTCTTCAACGCCGCAATAGGCTTCGGTTTCAACGATCTTTCCCGAAATCCGTTCGCCTGTTTCATTCGGCACGACAAGGATTTTGCCGAGCAAATCACGCGCAATCTGCAAAGTGTCGGGGCGCGTGTAAAATTCGCGTGGAAGTTTCTGCATCTAAGTTTGAGCCGCGAATTACACGAGTGAACACGATTTTTTTGGCGGCTTTGATTTGTGATGTTCGCGCCATTCACGGCTAATCTTTTT
Source organism: Pyrinomonadaceae bacterium (assembly GCA_026785925.1). GTDB lineage: Bacteria > Acidobacteriota > Blastocatellia > Pyrinomonadales > Pyrinomonadaceae. The sequence goes on along the minus strand of JAJAZE010000467.1, from coordinate 2,484 downwards.
GCCCGTAATTTTCCGGGTAATAAATCAATTCAACGACGCTGCCGCCGATGCCTTTGGTGTAAAACGAAGATGTGCCGTCGCGGTGCGGTTTGATCGGGCGATTTTCTTTGGCGGCGGCGGCTTCGAGTTCGGCAAGCGTTTCGACTTTCAAGCCGAGATGCGTCGGATGTTTGGAATTCGGCGGCAAAAGCGCGATCCCGAAACCTTTTCCGTCGCGCATCATCGCCCAATCTTCATAAAGCGTTTCGAGCGTAAAACCGAGCCGCCGATATTCCTCCACATCTTTTTCCAAGTCGTCGCACTTGACTGCAAGATGGTCAACCGTTCCCGAAAACCGCACATTTGTTTCATCAATCATATAAATTAAAACTCCACGTTTAAAACATTCAAATAATCTTACCAACTAAGCAAAAGAAATGGAAAATCGCCCGCGCTTCGACGGCTCACGAGTCAATCGGGATTTTGTTAATCGTCCTTCCGTCACACGCCTTCGCCGCCGTGATTAACTATTCGCAAATGCTTGTAAAGACTCGATTCACCGGAATTTCAATATATCGGATTTTTTCCATAAATGTGCAGATTTGTAAATTTAGAAAATACATTGACGGTCATCAAGCCCTTGATAAATATACGTTTTATCTTTGCCGAATAAGGTGGAACAAATTTTGCCTCTTTCGGCAAATCAGTGGGATTTATCCCAAACCTTCCAAAAAATTAAAGGAGAAAAATCTATGTATGAATCGTTTATAAGACGAATCGGTAAATCTTTTTTCAGCATTTTTGCCGTTTTCTGCGTCTTGGCAGCCGCGTCATCAGCGTTCGCCCAAACGACCGGCAACTTGCAGGGAGTCGTCCGCGACCAGAACGGCGCAGTCGTCTCTGGAGCGGCGGTTAAAGTAACTAATACCCAAACGGGTATCGTGCGTGAAGCAACGACGAACGAAGACGGATTGTATCGGGTAGTAAACCTGCTTCCCGGTTTAGTTTACAAAGTTGAAGTAAACGCCACGGGCTTTACTAATCGAATAATTGAAAATGTCGCCATTCGATTAGCCACCGAAAACAGCGTTGACGTTGAATTAGGTGTGCAGGGCGCGGGCGGCGAAGTCACCATCACCGGCGAATCGCCGCTGATTAATTCGACCCAGAATCAACTGTCCACTTCTTACTCGCAAAAACAACTGACACAACTGCCGTATAACGGCGGTTCGATTGATAATCTGGCGTTATTAACACCCGGCGTTTTGACACCCGGCGATGCCGATTTTACAAACGGTGTCGGTATCTCGGCAAACGGTAATCGCGGACGTTCAAACAATTTCCAACTCGACGGGCAAGACAATAACGACAACTCGGTCGCGGGTCCGGCACTTTCGATTACCAATACGCAGGCAATCTGTGATTATCAGGTGACGACCAACAATCCGTCGGCGGAGTTCGGACGCAATGCCGGAGCGCAAGTCAACGCGGTTACCTGTCCGGGAACGAATAATCTGCACGGTTCTTTATTCGAGTATTTTCAAAACAATCGTCTAAATTCCCGTAACAACATCGAGAAGCAAGCCGGAGCCGCTTACAATTTCCTGGCGAGCAACGGCTTTAGTCAGCTTCGGGGATTGGCAAATCGCGGCGGTCAGAATATCTTTAGTGCCAACCGATTCGGCGGCTCTTTAGGCGGTCCGATCAAAAAGAACCGCGCGTTCTTTTTCGCGACTTTCCAAGCCGATATTCAAAACGGTGAATCAGATACGGCAAACTTGGGCAGCGGCGGACTGACCTTCACCCCGCAAAGCGTCCGTATCGCTCAATCGTTAGGCTTTCCCGGAGCGACTTCGATCCTCGGAAATACCAACGTCGGCGGCGGACCGGCTTTTGCCAATGTGCCGGGAACCTTTTACGTCGTTCCGCCAACGCAAGACACGAACGGCGACGGCGTGGTGGATTCTTTCCTCAATCCGGGCGGCGCATTTACGAATAGTCTTTTCGTATGCAGCACCAACCCCGGCTTTACAGGAACGGTAGCGAATCCGTGTCCACCGGCGAATCTAATCGCGCTTCAAACCGGCGAGGCGATTCGCATCTCCGGCAACAACCAACGCGGTTACCAATTCATTACCAAAGAAGATTTCAATATAACCGACAAAGATACGCTCAATGTGCGTTATATCTACGATAACACCAAGTTTCCCAACACTCCGGCGGTCGGCGGTTTTTTAGCCGGTTCGTTTTTTGATGTTCCCTCAAAAAATAACAATCTCGGAGTCACGTATACTCGTTTAATCAGTTCGACTTTCACGAACGAAGCGCGATTTAACTTTTCTCGATTGGATGTCAAATTCGGTGATCCCGACGGAACGCTTCCGGCTCCGGGCATTAGTTTCAGCGGACAGCGCGACGTTGCCGGAAACTTTAACAGTCTCGGTTTCGGAACGGCGAATAACCTGCCGCAGTCAAGAAAAGTAGATGTTTATCAGCAACAGGATA
>JAJAZE010000466.1 GCA_026785925.1 Pyrinomonadaceae bacterium | reverse complement strand
CGAGCGGCTACGAAGTCAAACCGAATATAGGTTTGGGTGAATTGTTTCGCCGCCGGGCGGAAGGCGCGGCAAACGGGACACCGTATAACGAACCGGTCGTGCTTGATTTGTCAGGGAAGGCAAACGGCAAAAGTCCTTTGTATAAAGCCGACAAAAACAACTTTCAGCCGCGCATCGCCGCTGCCTGGTCGCCCAATTTCGGCAATAACTGGCTCGGCAGCTTATTCGGCAGAAACAGCGAATCGGTGATTCGCGGCGGCTTCGGCATCACGAACGATTATTTCGGGCAGTCATTAGCGGTCAGATTCGATCTGAACAACACGCTCGGTTTTTCGTCGAGTTCGCAAATTCCGGCTAACCGCTACAATCTGACGACCAACGTCGGACCGCGATTTACCGGTTTCGATCAAACGATTCGTAACTTGCCGGGAATCAATCTTCCGACCGGCAATCTGACGTTTCCGCGTCAGGCTCCGAATCGCAATTTTCCGACGGCAATCGAAGGCGGTCTGGACGAAAATTTGGTCGCGCCGATTCATTACGCTTGGAGTTTGACATACGAACGAACACTGCCGTTCGGCTTTATCGTGCAGGCTTCGTATCTCGGTCGCCGGGCGCGAAACCTTCTGCAGTCACGCGACGCGGCGGCAATCTCCAATTTTGTTGACACGCAATCCGGCACCGATTGGTACACGGCGGCGACGCAATTGGAAATTCTGCGCCAAAACAACGCGCCGGTTTCTTCGATTGCTCAAATTCCGTATTTCGCCAATCTCTTTCCGGCAAATCTGTCGTCGCAGTTAGGTTGTCCGGCTGGCTACAATCAGACGCAAGCCGTCTATTCGCTGGTTTACACGGGCGCGGGAAATTGCGGGACGTTTTACGGTAACGACTGGACGAGCGCACAACTCGATCTGTCGCGGTTGTCGAGCCGTTTTCCCGGACAGCATATTTTTTACCAGCCGCAATACGGCACACTCGGAGCTTTCAGCACCATCGGACGCGCCAATTACGACGCGGCAACGCTGTCCGTTCGGCAGCGTCTCGGCAAACGTCTGACGATGGATTTCAACTACACGTTTTCCAAGACGATGGACGAAGGTTCGGGTCTGCAAAACGGCGCGGTGACATCCGGCGCGGGATTTCTTTTGAATCCTTTCCGGCAGGGCGATATGTATTCTTTAGCCGATTTCGACTCGAAACATATTATCAACGTCAACGGCGTTTTCAAACTGCCGTTTGGTCGCGGTGAGGCGATTTTCGGCGGTGTTAATAAATACGCCGATATTTTTCTCGGCGGCTGGCAGTTGAGCGGAATTTTCCGATACAACTCCGGCAGACCGTTTTCCGCGCCGTATGACGATGCGCGTTGGGCGACGAACTGGAACGTGCAGAGTTACTCGACGCGCACCAACGGCGTTCAGCCGTGTCCGACGCGCGGCGGCAAACTTTTCGGCTGTAACACGACCGAAGCCTACCGCAGTTTCCGCAACGCCTATCCGGGCGAAACCGGCGACCGCAACGTCTTTCGTCTGCCGAGCTTTTTTGTGCTTGATATGGGCATCGGCAAATCGTTCAATATGCCGTGGAGCGAGAATCATAAACTCCAATTCCGCTGGGAAGCGTTCAACGTCACCAACACACAGGCAATGGGAGCGGTTGACACGAGCCGTTCGGGTTACGGCATCGGCTTAGATGTCGCCGGTTCGACCAACAATCCGCCATCGAATTGGTCGAATTTTACCGCCATTCAGGGCGACCGACGGATTATGCAGTTCGTCTTGCGTTACTCGTTTTAACTAATTAGGGAAAACCTAAAATGCGAAAAGGCTGAGATTTTTAATCTCAGCCTTTTCGTGCTTTACAAAACTTTTTTCAGCAAATAATTTATCGCGCACCGAACGAATCATTGCCCGTGATTTGCTGAAGGTGGCGCGTGTCGTTGAAGGCGTGAACACGAATGTTGCTGCGGCTGCGAATCTCAAAGCGATTGATGCCGCAGTTCGACGTGACGAGCCACGGCGTGGTTCGGGTATAGCGCGTAATGGCACCGACCAAATAAAGTGTTAAAAAACAAATCGCGCCGGTGTGCGAGTAGATGACGACGTTTTCGCCCTGGTGTGTGCGAAGAACTTCGTGCAGTTCCTTGGTCGCGCGTTTGAGCAGTTGGCGGTAACTTTCGCCTTCGGTGATAACGTGATGAACGCTGCGGTTGACGAGCGCGTAGTAATCTTTCGGATGCGCGGCTTTCGATTCGTCAAACGTCAAACCTTCCAGCACGCCGACTTTTCTCTCACGAAACGCGGGCGTAGTAATAATCGGCAAATCCAGCAGTTTGGCGAGCGGTTCGGCGGTCTGTACGGCGCGGTGCAAATCGCTCGAATAGATGGCGTGAATTTTTTCTTTGCTGAGTGCCTGCGCCGTCAGTTCGGCTTGATGCTTGCCCAAATCGGACAGCGGCGTGGGCGAATGCCCGCCGAAACGCCCTTCGGCATTGCCGGCGGATTGTCCGTGTCTGACAAGAAAAAGTTTGGTAACAGGCATTGTTGAAAGTAAAAAGCAAAAAGTAAAAAGGTAAAAGTTGAATCAGCTTTGAGATGCTCTCAGTAAATTAAGAACCTGGAAGTTATTATATTCTTAAACTTTTTAATTTTGCCTTTTTACTTTTTAAGCACTTAATCAAAAGTTTTACGAGATTTTACTTAAAGTTCAGAGTCCACGCTTCAGCGTGTGTTTTCGCCAGCGAAGCGCGGCGGAAACGGCAAACTAAAGGTTGGACTCTGAACTTTTCAAAATACCTGCAAACTTTTGCTTACCTGCTTACTTTACGCAGTAACGGTTTCGGCTTTTAGCTTTTCGGTTTGATAATGCGTCGTCAAACCTTCGATAAATTGGTCTAACGCGCCTTCCATCACCAAATCCAATTGATGCACCGTCAAGCCGATGCGGTGATCGGAGACACGATTTTCCTTGAAATTATAGGTGCGAATTTTCTCGGAACGGTCGCCGCTGCCGACCTGCGATTTGCGTTCTGAGGCTTGCAAATCGTGCTGTTTCTGCTCTTCCATTTCCTGAACGCGCGCCCGCAAAATCCGCATCGCCTTTTCGCGGTTTTTAATTTGCGATTTTTCGTCCTGCATCGAAATCACCACGCCGGTCGGCAGATGCGTCAAACGCACGGCGGAATAAGTCGTGTTGACCGATTGCCCGCCTGGACCCGACGAGCAAAAATAGTCAATCCGCAAATCTTTCTGGTCAATTTTAACATCAACTTCTTCGGCTTCGGGCAAAACCGCCACCGTAATCGCCGACGTGTGAATGCGCCCGGCGGTTTCGGTTTGCGGCACGCGCTGAACGCGGTGAACGCCCGATTCATACCGCATTTTTGAATAAACCCGGTCGCCTTCGATCATCGCAAACGCTTCTTTTAACCCGCCGACTCCAGTGTCCGCCGCGTCCAGAATCTCCATTTTCCAGCCCTGGCGTTCGGCGTAACGCGCATACATTCGCAGGACTTCGGCGGCAAACAGCGTCGCTTCGTCGCCGCCGGTTCCGGCGCGGATTTCGAGAATGACGTTTTTCTCGTCGTTCGGGTCTTTCGGCAGCAGCAGAAATTTCAAATCTTCATCCGTTTTTGTCAGGTTCGCTTCGAGTTCGGCGATTTCCATTTGCGCCATTTCGCGCATTTCCGCGTCGTCGCCCGCCGCGTCGAGCAGTTCTTTGGCGCCCGCGAGTTCCTCGTTCATTCGCTTGACATCGCGGTATTTGACAACGATTTCCTCCAAAGTGCGATGCTGTTTCATCGTTTTGGCGTAGGTTGACATATCCGACATAATTTCCGGCGATGAAATTTGCGCGGTCAAATCTTCGTAATTTTTTTCTATTTCAGCAAGTCTTTCCAACATAAAATTATCCTGTTAATTATACGACAACTTCCAATTCTCGGTGATTCGCCGCGACTTTTCCCGTTTCAATCGGTTCGAGTTTTAATGATTCTTTCAACGCTTTGATGGCGACTTCGAGTTGCGCTTGATCCGGTTCCTGAGTCGTGATATTTTGCAGCCAGATTCCCGGCAGCGTCATCAATTTGAAAATCGCGCTCGATTCTTTTTTCGCGGCGTAGCGGATGATTTCATACGAAAGTCCGGCGACGACCGGCATCAGAGCAATTCGCACGAGCAAGTTTAACCACAGCACATCGAAATTAATTACCGAAAAAAGCACAATGGCGACGAGCATCACGACCATTAAAAACGACGTGCCGCAGCGCGGATGCTGGCGTTTTTGCAAACGAGCGTTTTCCGGTGTCAAGGACAATTCTTTTTCCCAAGTGAAAACGGTTTTGTGTTCCGCGCCGTGATATTCAAAAATGCGGCGAATGTCTTTTAAATACGACATCGAAAAAATCATCGTGACGAAAAATATCATTCGGATAACGCCGTCAATCAAATTGAAAGCAATCCACGACGACGGTTTGATTTCCCAAACGTAGCCTAACGCCGTCTGCCACCACGCGGCATCGGCGGCGAGCGCGGGCGACTGCGCCCAGCCGAGCGCGATAAATAATACATTTGTCAAAAGCAGCGGCGCGGCGACGAACAGCAGAACATTAAAAAACAAAGCGAAAGCAATCGAACCGACCGCGCCCGCCGCCTGCGACGAATTTTTCTTGACGGCTTTTTCAGGCATCGTAATTTTCACTCGCGCTTTCGTAAAATTTTCGTCCATCGTGCCGTCAACCAATATCGGAACAGTTTCAAAATTGTTGACTTTAGCTTGCTCTTCCTGCGCTTCCGCGTCGCCGTGCGCGACTTCGGCGGAAAAATTCAGGGCTTTAATTCCCAACGCCATTGACTGAATCAGCGTTGCGCCGCCGCGCAGAACCGGCAGATTGAGCCACTTATGCGTGTCGCTCCACTTCGGCAAAACTTCCGCCGTCGAGACAATCGTTCCGTCCGCTTTGCGGCAGGCAATCGCGTAAGCCGTGGGCGTTCGCATCATCACGCCTTCCATCACGGCTTGACCGCCGACGATTAAATCTTTCTGCAAGCCGAGAAACAGATTGAGAAACTTAATTTTCCGATGTTTATTTTTCATATTATTTAATTTCAAATTTACCGTTTATAAACTCTTAATTGAGGCACAAATCTAAAATCCGAGACAAAAATAACGCCGACTTTCTTCCGTCGTCAGCCAGGTATAAAACTTTTACACGATAAGCGGACGACGCGCGAAAAACGTCGGCGTTAGATTATTATTCGGCTAATACTGATGAATAAATAAACTCAAAATTAATTTATTTCGCCGCCGGCGCGGTTCCGCGAGCATAGCGTTTGTTAAAGCGGTCAACGCGCCCGGCGGTGTCCACCAATTTTTGTTTGCCCGTGAAAAACGGGTGACATTCCGAGCAGATTTCGATGCCCAAATCTTTGCCGGTCGAACGTGTTTGAAAACTATTGCCGCAGGCGCAGGTGACGGTTATATCTTGGTAATTCGGATGTATTTCAGGTTTCATTGCTTAAATGGTCTCCTCTATATTTATTTTCGACTTAAAATTTCACGCTGCCAAACGCAATTTGTAATAATAAGTTTCTTTCAGATGAAAAATCAAGTCAAAGGGTTTTCCGCGCCGCGCCGCCACATCAAAATTGTCGGTCTGTCAATTTCGCCGTCAGCCGAATTAATCAAAAACTTTCAGGTTTGGCTGATATTTTGTTTGATACTAATCATTAAATGTTCGGAGCTTTAGATAATTAAAAAGCAAAATAGATTTTTAGTCAGGACGGAGTTTGGTCTATTCATAACTTAAATGAACTCTGTGCTATTTTTATATTTAATGTTTGCTGAATTCACCGAAAACGCCGCCGAAAAAGTTTCCGACAAAATAACCTGCGAGTCGTGCGGCGTAGAATTTTCCTGCGGCGCGAACGTCGGAAAATGCTGGTGCTTCGCGGTCGAAATGAAGGCGGAAACTTTAGCGGAATTGCGAGAGGATTTCAATCATTGTTTGTGTGAAGATTGTTTGTCAAAATTTTCCAAGGAGATATTCACTAAATTTGTATGAAAAACTTTTTGAGAATAAAACCTGAAGATTGGGAAAAAGAAAGAGAAATAGGGCAAATTTCCTTTATTATAAAAAGGACGATTATCTTTGCGATTTTTCTAATACCTCTAAATTTGTTGTCGAATTATCTGCTCTCTGACACCAAAGAAGTCAGACCCGGCATAAATATTTTTACTGGCGTTACAATGAGCGTTGCGGTTAGCATTAACGAATGGATAGGTCTTGAATACCAGTATCGGAAAAGCGTAAGAAAGAACAGATTAGATAAGAGCGAAAATTATGGCGAAAAAGAAAAGCAAATTTCTAAGCGGCAAACGTATTGACCCGACACCGATTGACAAAGACACGACGCTCGCCGATTTGGTGGACGAATCATTTATGGCGTATAACGCGGCGCGGATTCGGGAAGCGTGTCGCCTTTTCACCAACAAAATGCTGGCGGACGACGTGACCGTCGGCGTGACTTTGACGGGCGCACTGACTCCGGCGGGTTTGGGGATTTCGGCGATTATTCCGCTGATTAAAGCCGGATTTATTGATTGGATAATCTCGACCGGAGCGAATCTTTATCACGATACGCATTTCGGCATCGGTTTATCGCTTCATCAGGGCGACGCGAAAATGGACGACCGGATTTTGCGCGAGGAAGAAGTCGTGCGGATTTACGACATCTTTTTCGATTATTCGGTGCTGCTCGACACCGACGAATTTTTCCGCCGCGTGATTGAGGGCGAAGAATTTCAAAGAACGATGTCGTCCGCCGAATTTCATTTTTTGTGCGGCAAATATGTGAGAGAAAGAGAAATTAAACTCGGCATCGTAGATAAATCTCTGCTCGCCGTCGCTTACGAATACGGCGTGCCGATTTATACTTCGTCGCCCGGCGATTCGTCCATCGGGATGAACATCGCCGCCAAAGAATTGCAGGGCAGCAAGCTGATTTTGAATCCGAATCTGGATGTCAACGAAACGGCTTCGATAGTTTTGGCGGCAAAACGCGGCTTGATTCACACGGGCGTAAAATCAAAAAAACCGGGCAAGTCGGCGATTTTTATTTTGGGCGGCGGCAGTCCGAAAAACTTTGCCCTGCAAACCGAACCGCAGATTCAGGAAGTTCTTGGCATTGACGAAAAAGGTCACGACTACTTTTTGCAAATTACGGACGCGCGTTCGGACACCGGCGGATTATGCGTCGCGGAAGGAACTTTGATTGACACACCACGCGATTTGAGCGTTTATCCAAAAGGTGTTCCGATTGAAAATCTCGTCGGAAAGTCAGGTTTTTATGTTTATTCGTTTGACCACGAGGAAAAGAAAATTACTTTGTCGGAAGTCGAAAAGGTTTGGAAAACGGGCGAGAAAGAAGTTTATCGTCTGCGCTATGGTTGGTGGAGTGGTCAGCGCAAAGACAAATGGCTCGAAGATGAAATTTTAGCCACGCCCGAACATTTGATAATGCTGACGAATGGTAGTTACAAACCTTTGAAAATTTTGAAAAAGGGCGAAAGTTTGAAAGCATTTAATACGTCTTATTCAACGGACGGTTATCGTCAAATCGGCTTGGGCATTGGCAAAACTATTTCTGAACATCGCTATTTGTTGGAGTTCGCACTTGGCAGAAAACTCGAAAAAACTGAGGTCGCACACCATCTTGACCATAATCATTTAAATAATAGTTTTGATAATTTAGCGGCAGAAAATTATCGCGTTCACGCTTCAAATCATCGCAAAATCGAATGGCAAAGAAAATCAGAAGTTGAAAAAGAAATGTTTAGAGAGATTAATCGCCAACGAATGACGAGCGAAAAGGCGCAAAAATTGTCGCGTCGGTTTTGGGACAATCTTTCTGCCGAAGAATTTGAAATTTACAAAGAAAAGAAACGATTGGAATTCCAAAATTTAGATTCGGAAACACAAGAATATCGCCGGAAACGAGCGCGGGAATGGTTTTCAGAATTGCCAAAAGAAGAGCAAGAACGCCGCCGCGAATATTTTCGGCAACAATCTATTGAACGCTTTCAAAATCTTTCCGAACAAGAGCGTAAAGAATGGAATGCTAAAGTCCGACTTGAAAATAATGGAAGATTCAAATCGGAAATTGATGAAGAAACTGTTAGAAAGGCTTTAACCGAAGCGGGCGGAAAAGTTGGCAAAACCTGTGAAATTCTCGGAGCTGATTGGCGCACGTTTGACCGACGATTAAAAATGTATGGCATCACAAGAGCAGAAATCCGTGAACGATATGTTGATAATCACAAAGTTATTTCAGTTGAGCCGACGGGAATTACGATTCCTGTTTATGATATGAAAGTGAAAAAGACGCATAATTTTGTCGCTAACGGCATCGTCGTCCATAATTCGGGCGCGACACCGGGAGAAGCGGTAAGTTGGGGAAAAATTGACCCGGATCAATTGCCCGACGCGGTGGTGGCGTATGTTGATTCGACCGTCGCGCTGCCGATTATCACGGCTTACGCGCTGGCGCGTCACGAACCGCGCGAGCCGAAAAGATTGTTTGAACGGCGCGGGGAATTTATGGATTTGCTCAAGAAGGAATACGAGAAATCTACGCGCCGCTAGCACTTTAGAAACTTAATTTTGTAAATTAAATTTCCGTCTTCGTTCAGAGTCCAAACGCGGAACGCACTTTGCCGTTTCCTTCGAGCGAAGCGCGGCGAAAACATACGAGCGGGGCGTGGACTTTGAACGCTTGAAACTTTGGCTGCAAAGCAAGAGACGGAAAGTTTGAATAATTGCCGGATGAACAAAGAATTTCAAAACCCGATCTCGACTGATTCAGCCGCGCTGACGGAAAATGGTGCGCGGCTCAATGTGCTGTATGAAATCGGGCGCATTCTAGCTTCGCTGGAGACGATGAACGAAGCCGCGCCGCAAATTCTCGAAGCAATCGGTCGTCATCTACAGTTTGAATTCGGCGAATTGTGGTGTATGGGCGAGAAAGATAAAATCCTGCGCCTCGAAAATTTCTGGCATTTGCCGTCGCCGCAGTTGGAAGAATTCGCCGCCGCCAGCCGCCGTTTGGAATTTACTGAAGGCGATGGATTGCCCGGCAAGGTTTGGGCGATCAACGCGCCGGTTTGGATTGAAAACATCGGCGGCGAGAACGATTTTCCGCGCAATTTTTTCGGCGGTAAAACCGATTTGCAAAGCGGATTTGCCTTCCCGATTATACTCGATGAAAAAGTTCACGGCGTGTTCAGTTTTTTTAGCCGCGCAGCGCGTCCGCCGGATGCCGGATGGCTGCCGATGTTTGCCGTTATCGGTAATAATATCGGACAGTTTATCAAGCGCGAACGCATCGAGCGCAATCTGCGCGAATCCGAAGAACGCTACCGCGCTTTTATCGAACAAAGCACCGAAGGCATCTGGCGATTTGAATTTGACGAAAAATTTTCCGTCTCGCTGCCAATCGCCGAACAAATCGAGATGGCTTTTCGGCACGGTTATCTGGCGGAATGCAACGACGCGATGGCGGCGATGTATAATTTGACGAAAGCCGAAGATTTAGTCGGCAGTCGAATTTCGGATTTGCTCGATATGAATGATGCGGCAAATATCGAATATCTTCGCGCCGTCATCGAATCAGGCTACAATTTGACCGATGCCGAATCGCACGAAAAAGACGCGAACGGCGGCGATAAATACTTTCTCAACAGCTTGGTCGGCACAATTGAAAACGGGCATCTCGCCAGACTTTGGGGAACGCAGCGCGACATCACCGAACAGAAACGCGCCGAACGAGCGTCGCGCGAATCGGAAGAAAACTTTCGCGCTTTTGTCCAAGCTTCTTCGCAGGCGATTTGGACGACCGACTCCGAGCAAAATCTCGAAGCCTTCGGCTGGTGGGAAAATCAAACCGGACAAAAGCGCGGCGAGTCGGCGGGCGCGGGCTTTCTCGATGCCATTCACCCGCAAGACCGCGAACGGGTCACGGATTTTTGGCAAATCGCTATCAAAACCATCAAATCTTTTAAAACCGAATGCCGCATCTCCAACGGCAACGGTGAATATCAGCATTTTGAACTGCGCGGCGTGCCGGTTTTTAATACGGATGACAGCTTCCGGCAATGGCTCGGAACATTGACCGACATCACCGACCGCAAATTGGCGGAACAATCTCTAAAAGACAGCGAAGAGCGGTATCGCGCTCTGGTTGAAGCGACTTCGACGGTCGTCTGGCGGGCGACGACTGAGGGCGAATTGAGTTTTGTCGGTTCGTTTTGGGAAACCGTCAGCGGGCAGCGCGTCGAGGAAATACTCGGTTCGGGCTGGCTGAATGCGCTCCACCCGGACGACCGCGCACGAACAATTGAAGTTTGGCAGCAATCGTTAATCAATAAAAACATTTATGAAACCGAATTTCGTGTTTTGACAATCGGCGGTGAATATCGCTGGTTCGCGGTGCGCGGCATTCCGGTTCTGGACGGCGAAGGCAATGTGCGCGAATGGATCGGAGCCAACACCGACATTCACGAACGCAAGATCGCCGAAGCCAAATTGCGCGAAAGTCAGGAAGTTCTCTCGCTGGCGATGCAGAGCAGCCGGATGGGAGCGTGGTCGCGTAATATGCTGACTGAAATAGTCTACTGGAGTGCGGAACTCGAAGAAATTTTTGGACTCGAAACGGGAACTTTCTCCGGCAGCCTCAACGGATTTTACGATTACGTCTATGCCGCCGATCAGGAACCGCTGCGGCTCGAAGTGCAAAAGGCTTTGACGGAACGCCGCGATTACATCGTCGAATTTCGGTTTCACCACGCCGACGGTTCGCTGCGCTGGATGGAAGGACGCGGGCAAGCCGTCTATACGGACGACGGAACGCCGGCAAAAGCCTACGGCATCGGCATTGACATCACCGGGCGCAAATCGGCGGAATCCGAACGCGAGCGATTATTGGTCAGCGAACGGCAGGCGCGGGCGGTCGCCGAAGAAGCCAACCACGCCAAAGACGAATTTATCGCGCTCGTGTCGCACGAACTGCGTTCGCCGCTTAACGCGATGCTCGGCTGGACGCGCATTTTGCAGCATCAAAGCCCGGATGCCAAAACAATCGAATATGCGCTTGATGTGATTGTCAGAAACGCCCGTTCCCAATCTCGTTTAATTGAAGATTTACTGGATATTGCGCGCGTCGGCAAAGGCAAATTGCGGGTCGAGATGGAGCCGACCGAACTGATCCCGATTATCAATGCCGCCGTTGAAATTATTAAACCGGCGGCGGAAGCGAAAAATATCAATTTCAGCCAAAAACTCGAACGAACGGCGGATTTTATCACGGGGGACGTTGACCGTCTGCGGCAGGTCGTGGAAAATTTGCTCGCCAACGCGGTGAAATTTACGCCGTCCGGCGGCAGCGTCGAGATTCGTCTCGAACGTCTGGATAAAAACGCGCAAATTACCGTTAGCGATAACGGGCAGGGAATCAGCGCGGAGTTTCTGCCGCAGATTTTTGAACGATTCAAACAAGCCGATCCGTCGGCGACCAGACGGCACGGCGGTCTCGGCATCGGTTTGTCGTTGGCGCGAGATTTGGTAGAATTGCACGGCGGCACGATTTCGGCGCAGAGCGCAGGCGAGGGGAAAGGCTCGATTTTGACGGTTACGCTGCCTCTGCGAAAGATTGCGCCGATTAATGAAAATTCAGACAAGGGAGAATTTATGGACGCGCACGGAAAATTAAGCGGTTTTTGGATTCTGGCAGTGGATGACGAAGCGGATGCCCGCGAATTGATTTCGTTTATGCTGCAAATTAACGGGGCGAAAGTGACGACGGCAAACTCGGCGGTCGAGGTTCTTGAGCTTTTAAAAAGCACTAACGGCAGACTGCCCGACATATTGCTCTCCGACATCAGTATGCCGAACGAAAGCGGTTACGCGCTGCTCGAAAAAATTCGCGCTCTGCCGCTCGAACACGGCGGACAAATTCCGGCGGTTGCACTAACGGCTTTTAATCGTCCCGAAGACCGCGAAGCCGCCTTTGAAGCCGGTTTCCAAAAACATCTCGGCAAGCCGGTCGAACCGGAAGATTTGATTTCCGCGATTATTGAAACCGTTGGAGCAAGATCGGTGATAAGTGATAAGTGAAAGGTGAGAAGCGATAACCTGAAATGTCAGAATTATAAATTCTTTCCCTTTCATTTCTCACTTCTCACTTCTCACCTATCACTTCTCACCTTTCACTTTTTATGAAACTTACCGCCGAACTCAACCACAAAAAATACGAAGTCGAAATGACGCGCGGCGCGGGTTCGAGTTTGACCGCCGCTGTTGACGGGCGCGTTTATCAACTCGAAGCCTCCGAACCCGAACCGAATGTTTATCTGCTCAAACACGAAAATAAAATTTATCAAATCTTCGTTTCACCCAACGAAAAATCAGGCGAACCGTTTGCCGCGAGCGTCGGCAATCACAATTTCGAGATAAAAATCTTCGACCCGAAAAGTCTGCGCGATGTGGGCGACGCGGGCGAACACGCGGACGGCGCATCGGAAATCAAAACCGCGATGCCCGGCAAACTCGTTCGCATTCTGGTTGAAAAAGGCGCGGAAATCAAAAAGGGCGACGGCGTTTTAATCGTCGAAGCGATGAAAATGCAGAACGAAATGAAGGCTCCGAAAGACGGCATCGTCGCAGAGATTCGCTTTAGCGAAGGCGCGACCGTCAACGCTGGTGACGTTCTGGCGATCATCGAATAACTAAATTTAGACAAATTGCGAAATATCAACGCGAAATTATATGAACAGAAAATTGACGGTTGTGATGCTGGTTTTGCTAATGTTCGCGGTTGCGGCGGAAGCGAAAGTGACGCGCTATCTGACCGGCAATGCGGCGGATGTGCAGCCGGTTCTGACGATGGCGACGCTCAATTTCGGCGGCGGCGGAACCGACGTTGATCCGGCGATTCAATGGATGATTAACAAGGCTCGCGGCTGCACCGACTGCGCGGCGAAAGTTGATGTCGTCGTGCTTCGCGCAACTGGTTCCGACGGCTACAACGCGCCGATTTACGCGATGAACGGCGTTGATTCGATAGAAACTCTAGTTATCACCGACCGGCGCGACGCGCTCAAATCAGCGGTTGTCGCCGCGATTCAGAACGCCGAAGTAATTTTTTTCGCGGGCGGCGACCAGTGCAATTACGTCAAAAACTTCAAGGGAACGGCAATCGAACGCGCCGTCGAATCGGTTTACCGGCGCGGCGGTTCCATCGGCGGCACGAGCGCGGGCTTGGCGATTCAGAGCGAATTCGTTTTCGACGGCTGTCAGGGCAGCACGATTTCCGCCGAAGCTCTCGCCAATCCGTATCATTCGACGATCAGTTTCACCTATGATTTTTTCGCGTGGAACAATTTGCAGACGACGCTGACCGAAACGCATTTCGCCCAGCGCGACCGGATGGGAAGGCTGCTGGCGTTTCTCGCCCGCCAGATCAAAGACGGCAGAAGCGCGACGGCGTTCGGCATCGCCGTCAACGAAGCGACCTCGGTGGTGGTGGACGAAAACGGGTTGGCGCGGGTTTTAGGCAGCGGCGCGGCTTACTTCGTTCTCGCCGACCACGCGCCTGAAACGTGCGCGGCAGGACAGCCTTTAACTTATTCGAATTACAAAATTTGGAAAGTTTCATCGAATCAAACTTTCGATCTGCGAAATCGTCCGACTGCGGGATTTTATCCGATCAGCGTTACCAACGGAGTTTTGAGCGGGAATCCCTATTAAAGTCTCACCGGCGTTCCATTCGGCGCAATCCTCAAATCGCGCATCATCGCGCCGAACTCGTTAAAATCAAGTTGTTGCGCCGCGTCCGAAAGTGCTTTTTCGGGTGTCGGATGAACTTCGACGATCACGCCGTCCGCGCCGACTGCCAAAGCCGCTTTCGACAAAACGGAAATTAGACTGCGTTTCCCGCAAGCGTGCGACGGATCAACGATCACGGGCAGATGCGACAATTCTTTAACGAGCGCGACCGCCGCCAAATCCAGAGTATTTCGCAGTGAATTATCGAAAGTTTTAATCCCGCGCTCGCACAAAACGACCGATTCGTTGCCGCCCGCCAAAATGTATTCCGCCGCGCAGAGCCATTCTTTAACCGTCGCCGCCGCGCCGCGCTTTAATAGAACCGGCGTTCGCATCTTGCCGATTTTCCGCAGAAGCGAGAAGTTCTGCATATTTCGCGCGCCGATTTGAAACATATCGGCGTATTCAGCGACGATTTCTACGTCGTCCTCGCTCAACACTTCGGTAATCACCGGCAAACCGGTCGCGTCGCCCGCTTCGCGCAGCAGTTTTAAACCGTCCACGCCCAAACCCTGAAATTCATACGGCGAAGTGCGCGGTTTATACGCGCCGCCGCGCAGGATGACCGCGCCTGATTTTTTGACGGCGCGCGCGGTTGATAAAACCTGTTCGCGCGATTCAACGGAACACGGTCCCGCCATCACCACCGCCGCTGCGCCGCCGATTTCGACGTGCCGGACTTTGACGATGCTGCGCTCCGGTTTCATCTGCCAGCTCGCCAGAATATACGGCTGCTCCGGCGGTTCGATTTTCGCCACGCCGTCGGTGCGGCGCAGCATGTCCCAGTCAATCGCCTCGCCTTTGCCGAGCGCGGCGACGCGGATGCAGCCGTTGACGCTTGTGCGCGGCGTGTAATTTTTCGCTTTCAGATGTTTAATAATTCGGCTGATTTCCGCGCCGTTCGCCGTCGCATTCATTGTAATAATCATTGCTCTTGTTCCTCAAAAAATTATTTTCGTAATAAATAAAATGTTGTCCAGTTTTCCGCCTCATCCGCGATGTTTTCCTTTAAGATTTTCGCGCCGTAAATTTCCGCCGCCCTTTGGCTGCCGATTGCCGCGTTACGCGCGTCGTCTTCGGCAACGATGCGCCGGATGCTCGAAGCCGTGTCCGCGCCGCTAATTTGATTTAACTGCCGATTTTGCGTCAAAAAAACACGGCACTGTTTCAACGCTTCGACGTGCGAGCGGACGGATTGCAAATTTTCAAATTCCGCGTCGTTCGTGCCGACCAAAACGTGCCGCACTTCCAAAGGCAGTTTGTCTAAAATTTTCAAATCGGAATTTTTCAAAAGCTCGTGCGG
This sequence comes from Pyrinomonadaceae bacterium, assembly GCA_026785925.1. Classification (GTDB taxonomy): domain Bacteria; phylum Acidobacteriota; class Blastocatellia; order Pyrinomonadales; family Pyrinomonadaceae. The sequence continues at coordinate 6,421 of JAJAZE010000466.1, read as the reverse complement.
CGTTTCGATTGCGCCGACGATTTTATTGACGAATGGAATCACGGCGTATTCGGCGCGATTTTCGAGCAGCGATTGAAAAGCGTCGGCGAACTTTTCGCACTCCAAAATCTCAATGGACGCGCCGAGCAATCTGAAAGTCGCCTCTTCGCTGTAAGAGCCTCGTACGCCTTGAATCGCCACGACGCTCATCGTTGAATCTCCGTTTTTCTCGCCGCCATTTCACCGGCGATCTTCGTTTGAATGTTTCTGGATTCACTAATGATTTGCCGGAAAATTCTGATTAAGGACTCGTTTTTCAGAGCGCCCTGATTTTTTTCGCAAACGCCGCGCAGAATCGCTTCTTCACGGTCGCCGTCAACTATCGGCAAACCGGCAGTCGCCTTTAACGCGCCGATTTTGACGGCGACGCTTGCCCGCCGATTCATCAGCCGAACGATTTCCGCATCAATCGAATCAATTTCATTTCGCCAATCTTCGATTTTCATTTTCTTTTGTCTCCAAAGACAAAAAAGCCGTGAACTTTTTTCAAGGTTCACGGCTTTCGTCTGTAAAATTTTGCTTTTTCTAGGTTATCCCGATTCCTGCAAAACTCCAGCCTCCGCCGTTACCGTAAAGTAAAAGCTATAATAAAAGCTAAAGCTAAAGTTGAAGTTCCGCATTTTGAAAATTTTGCCTTTCAAGCGAATCGAAAGTTTTACCAACTTAACGCATCGGAAAAAGTCTGTCAAGAATTATTTTCAAGTTCGATGAAAACCGCGCTCGATGTCCTTCATCGTCAAACGTAAAATCACCGGTCGCCCGTGCGGGCAGGTCGTCGGCGAAGAAGTCGTCAGCAGTTTATCAATCAGCCACTGCATTTTCTCTAAAGTCAGCTTCATATTGATTTTGACGGCGGCTTTGCAGGCTAAACTCGCGGCAATTTGGTCGTGCAGATTCGCCCGCGCCGCGCCGAACTTTTCTTTATCAACCGTGTCGAGGATTTCCGCCAAAAGATTGCGAACTTCCGATGCCGGCAAATCGGTCGGCACGGCTTTGACGGCGATGGTGCGCCCCGAAAGTTTCATCAGCGCGAAGCCGAGATTTTCCAGTTCCGTCTCGACAATATCGAACGCGGCGGCTTGCGCGGGCGACAAATCAATCGTTTCGGGCAGCAAAAGGTTTTGCGATTCGATTTTGCGCGTCGTTTCTTTACTCCTGAATTTATCAAACAAAATCCGCTCGTGCGCGACGTGTTGATCAATCAGCAATAAACCTTCGTCGTCAACCGCGATGATAAAACTGTCGTGCAATTGGCTCAACGGGCGAATTCTCGACGACGAAAGCGTTTCCGGCTCGATTGATTTCGGAATTTTGGCGGCGGAATCAACTATCGGAGTTTCGAGATTTTGGATTTTAGATTTTGGATTTTGGATCGCCCAATCTGATTGATTGAAAGTTTGATTTTCCGACTCTGAATTCTGAATTCTGAATTCTGAATTCTGATTTTTCACTTGCGCCGTTTGTTCAAAGTCATTTGAGAAAACTTCCGTTTCGGTCGGCTGATTGGTGACGGAACCGCTTTCGATATTTTCATTTGGAAATACCGAATTTTCAGCGGCGTTTTCATTTGGAGATTTGAAATCTGAAATCTGAAATTCAATTTTCGGCTGTTCATAAACCGGATTTTGTGTTTTCTCAAATTGATTGAAATCACTTGAATTCGTGCGTGGAAAATCGTTCGTCAATGCCGTTTGCCCCGACTCCTGACCTCTCACTCCCGACCCCTGAATCGCCACGATTCCCGCGCTTGCCAACGCGCCGCGAATGGCTTCGGCGATGGTTTCTTTGACGGCTTCGCTGCGTCTGAAACGAACTTCGGTTTTTGACGGATGGACGTTGACATCCAATTCTTCAAACGGGATTTCGAGAAACAAAAACGCTACCGGATAAACGCCGTGCGGCAGGACGGCGCGGAAACCTTCAAGCAAGCCGCCCGCGATAATTCGATCTTTGACGAAACGCCCGTTGATAAAAAAATACTGCCCGTCGCGCGTCGTCCGGCGTTCCCTCGGCGCGGAAATAAAGCCTGTGACTTTGGCGACGAATTCGCGTCCGCCTTCGACTTTCAGAAGGCTTTCGACCATCTGCGAACCGAAAATCTGATACGCCCGTTCGCGCAAATCTTTCGCCGGTGAAAGGCGCAGAACTTCGCGCCCGTTGTTGGTTAAAGTAAAAGCGATTGCCGGATTTGCCAAAGCGTAATGCTGGACGATGTTCGTCAAATGATAATTTTCCGTTGCTTCGGAACGCATAAATTTACGCCGCGCCGGGGTGTTGAAAAACAAATCCCGAACGGTCAAAGTCGTCCCGTTCGAGCGCGGCGCGTCTTTGACATCAATCAATCTGCCGCCTTCAATAATAACGCGCGTGGCGGCTTCGGAATCTAGAGTTTTCGTAATCAATTCGACTTTGGCAACCGACGCAATCGAAGCCAACGCTTCGCCGCGAAAACCCAAAGTGGCGATCTTCGCCAAATCTTCCAAAGTTTTTATTTTCGATGTCGCGTGGCGTTCAAACGCTAAAATCGCGTCGTCGCGCACCATTCCCGTGCCGTCGTCGGAGATTTTTATCAGCCGCCGTCCGCCGAGTTCGATGTCAATCTGCAAGCGTTTCGCTCCCGCGTCCAAAGCGTTTTCGACTAATTCTTTGACGACCGACGCGGGACGTTCGACGACTTCGCCCGCCGCGATTTGATTTGCCAGATTGTCGGGCAGGATTTTTATTTTGTTCATTGGCGGCGATTGGAAATTTATTTTTTGAGTCCGATGTTTATTATCGCAAGAGTTTGACAAATGTAAAGAAACCGCTAAAATCCATTTTAGCGAAAATATCTTTCGACTCGATTCCCAAATAAATTATCATAGAAAAAATTGTTTCACGCGAAAGCGCGAAGAACGCCGTCAAAAAACCACATTTTCTTCAGTAAAGACTCGATTTTATTTTTGAACCGAAAACTTGTTAGCCGGAAGCTGTCTCAAAAATCGGTTCTTCGTTCAGAGTCCACGCTTGAGCGTGTTCTTCCGCCAGCGAAGCGCGGCGGAAGATGCAAACTGAAGTTTGGACTCTGAACGAAGAAGGCGATAAATCAAGAAACACAATTTGTGAAAATTTTACGGGCGATGACCTCTTTTGTCCGTCATTCTCGTTTAGATAAGTAGAGAACAAAGTCGGGCGGCGAATCGCTTGAAGCGAGTGCGGCGACGGTCAGAAAAAAGTCCGTGTTTTTGCGCTCGGTGTGGAAGAAAACTAAATTATCCTGAAATTTAACAAATATGAAAACCAAATTTACGAAACTTAACTTTGCCCTTGCCGGGCTGACATTGGCAGTCGTCGCGGCGGGCGCACTTATTTTTATCGGCAGTCCGACTTTAGCCGGATTTACGCCGAACGCTGCGGAAAATCTGTGGAATGAAATTTCGGACGCGCCTTTGCGCGACAACGGTTTGCAGAGACAAATCGTGCCGCGTGTTTACAAAACTTTCCGGCTCGACACCGCCGGTTTGGAGCGCGTTTTAGCTAACGCGCCGCTGGAATTTACGAGCGCGGCGCGAAGCACGGAAACGATTATCGCGCTGCCGCTGCCGAACGGCGGGATGGCGCGTTTTCGCCTGACCGAATCGCCGATTTTGTCCCGCGCCGATGCCGCGAGCAATCCCGACATCAAAACTTTCACCGCGCAGGGCATTGACGATCCGACGGCGACGGCGCGGCTCGATTATCTGGCGAGCGGCTTTCACGCTTACGTTTTAAGTGTCAATGGAACTTACTTGATTGATCCATACAGCGTCGGCGACCGCCAGCATTACGTCGTTTATAACAAGAGCGATTACGGCACGGCGGAAGGCGAAGAATTTCATTGCAATCTCGACAAAAAACTGCACGATGATAAACCCGAAGATAACCGCGCTCCGTCGGCGGCGGTCGTGCCGGTCAACGGCGCAATGTTGCGAACTTATCGTTTATCAGTGGCGGGAACGGGCGAATATACGAACTTTTTCCGGCAGGCGGGCGATACCGACACGCAGGCGAAAACTCGCGCCCGCGACCAAATCGTCATCACCATCAACCGAATGAATGCGATTTACGAACGCGATTTTGCCGTGCGGTTTAATTACGTCGTTAATACGAACGTGATTTTCACCGATCCGGCGACTGACCCATACGCCAACGATGCCGGAGCCGGAGATTTGGCGGCAAATCAGCGAACCTTGGATCAATTGGTCGGCGATGCCAATTACGACATCGGGCATCTTTACGCCACGAGTCCGGGCGGCGTGGCGCGGGCGGGCGTTTGCGATACCGGCGGAACCAACGGTGTCGGCGGCAAAGCAAACGGTTTGACCGGCAGACCGATGCCGGTCGGCGATGCGTTCACGGTTGATTATGTGGCGCACGAAATCGGGCATCAATTTACCGCCGATCACACTTATAACTACGATCAGCCCGGCGGCGGCTGTTCGACCGGAGTTGCCGGCAGCACCTACGAACCCGGCAGCGGCGTGACGATTATGGGTTACGCGACGCTTTGCTCGCCGCGCGATTTGGCGGGCAATTCGGTTGATAATTTTCACACGCGCAGTCTTCAGCAGATGCTGACCGACATTCAAAACGAAGCGGGCGACGGCGCGGGCAGATGCGCCATTCGAGTCAACACGGGCAACACGCCGCCGGTCGTCAACGCCGGAACCGATTACACGATTCCGCGTGATACGCCGTTCAGTCTGACCGCCGCCGGAACCGATGCGAACAGCGACGCGATCACTTATTCGTGGGAAGAATACGATCTCGGACCGCGTTCGACGACCGCTTCGGGCGACACCGACGACGACGGGCAAGCGCGTCCGATTCTGCGTTCTTACGCGCCGACGACCAACCCGACGCGCACTTTTCCGAGCTTGCAGTATATTTTGAACAACGCCAATCTGCCGCCCGCCACTTATCAATGCGGCACGGAAACCTGCGTCACGGGCGAAGAACTCCCGTCAATCAACCGCACGATGAAGTTTCAAGTCGTGGCGCGTGATAATCGAGCGGGCGGCGGCGGAATTTCCGATGCCGGAATTCAGGTGGTCGTCAACGCGGCGGCGGGACCTTTTCTGATTACCGCGCCGAATACGAACATCACTTGGGCGGGCAATTCGCAGCAAACCGTCACTTGGAATGTAGCGAACACGACTGCCGCGCCGGTCAACGCCGCCAACGTCAGAATTTCGCTGTCAACCGACGGCGGGCAAACTTTCCCGACGGTGCTGGCGGCTTCGGTTCCGAACACGGGAACGGCGAACGTCACCGCGCCGAACGTCAACACGACAACGGCGCGAGTCAAAGTTCAAGCGGTCGGGAATGTTTTCTTCGACGTTTCCAACGCCAATTTCACAATTAGCGCGGCGGCTGCCGCGTCCGGTAAAGTCGCGGATTTTGACGGCGACGGTAAATCAGACGTGGCGGTCTTTCGCCCGTCAAACGGAACGTGGTATTTACTGCGCTCGCAACTCGGATTTACCGGAGCGCAGTTCGGTAATAATACCGACAAAATCGCACCGGCGGATTATGACGGCGACGGCAAAACCGACTTGGCGGTTTATCGCGGCGGAACGTGGTATCTGCTGCGCTCGCAGCTTGGATTTACCGGCATCGCGTTCGGCACGGCGGAAGATATTCCCGCACCGGCTGATTACACCGGCGACGGTAAAGCGGAAATCGCCGTTTTTCGCCCGTCGAACGGCGGCTGGTATAGTCTTAACCTGGTGAACAACGCGGTTAATTCCGTCCAGTTCGGCAGCAGCGGCGATAAACCGGTTGCCGCCGATTACGACGGCGACGGCAAAGCGGATCAAGCAGTCTTCCGACCGTCGAGCGGAACGTGGTATTTGCTGCGCTCGCAACTCGGATTCACCGGTGTGAACTTCGGCGCGGCGGAAGATAAACCGGCGGTCGGCGATTACGACGGCGACGGCAAAGCGGATCAAGCAGTCTTCCGACCGTCAAACGGAACGTGGTATCTGCTGCGCTCGCAACTCGGATTTACCGGAGCGGCGTTCGGTTTGCCGACCGACACGCCCGCGCCCGGCGATTTCGACGGCGACGGCAAAACCGACATCGCGGTTTTCCGACCGTCGGGCGGAGTCTGGTATATTCAGCAGTCGCTGAACGGTTTTACCGGCGTGGCTTTCGGCGCGTCCGAAGACAAACCGGTGACTGCCGCTTTTATCCAATAACGGGCAGACAGCCGCTTTAAATAAAAAGCGGGGGCCCCGCAAAAAAAAATTTTGGTAAAAGGGGGAAAAAACTTTAAAAAGCACAAAAAAAAGGGATGTAGACCCCTTTTTTTCGTTTGAAACGAAGAAAACACCAAACCCACAAAAAAAAATATGCGGGGGGT
>JAJAZE010000465.1 GCA_026785925.1 Pyrinomonadaceae bacterium | reverse complement strand
ATTCAGTCGGGCGCGGGCGGCACGGACGCGCAGGATTGGGCGCAGATGCTTTTGCGGATGTATTTGCGCTGGGCGGAACGCAAAGGTTTTAAGGTCGAAGTTTTGGACGAACAATCGGGCAGCGAAGCCGGCATCAAATCGGCGACTTTCCGCGTCGAAGGCGAATACGCTTACGGGCTTTTGGCGAACGAAGCGGGCGTTCATCGGCTGGTCAGAATCTCGCCGTTTAATTCGGGCGGCAGTCGTGAAACGTCGTTCGCTTCGATGTTCGTTTCGCCGGAAATTGACGAAAACATCGAAGTCGAAATTAACGACAAAGATTTGCGGGTTGACACATATCGCTCGTCGGGCGCGGGCGGTCAGCACGTCAACGTCACCGATTCGGCGGTCAGAATCACGCATTTGCCGACCAATACGGTGGTGACGTGTCAAAATCAGCGTTCGCAGTTGCAAAACAAAGTTGTCGCAATGAATGTTTTGCGCTCGAAACTTTACGAACTCGAACTCGAAAAACGCCGCGCCGATTCCGCCGAACTCGAAGCGACGAAACAGGACATTTCCTTCGGTTCGCAGATTCGAAATTACGTTCTGCACCCGTATCGTTTGGTCAAAGATACGCGCACGAAATTTGAAAAATCCGATGTCGAAACGGTTCTTGACGGTGACATTGACGAATTTATCAAAGAATTTTTGTTATTTAAAAAAGGCGTTTGATTTTGGAGCGCGGAACCTTTCTCCTCCGCCAACGCAACAGCGAAGTTGAGTGCGCTTGCCGACACGCAGCTTTATTGGCGACGGATTGACTCGCGCTCACACGCTTGATGCGAAAGATAAGGTTTCGCGCTTTTGGTTAGAAAAAATGGCAGTCGAAGTAGAAAAAAGAATAGCTTCTAAAACTCATTCGAGAAGCAGTGAAATCGTCGCGCTCATCCTGTTGGCGTTGGCGGTCTTGGTTTTTTTGTGTTTGCTCACCAACAGTCCTGATGATTGGTCATGGAATTCGACCGGGCGAGCGTTCAGCGTCAAAAGCAATTGGATCGGCATTGTCGGCGCGATTATTTCGGACGCTCTTTTGCAGATTATCGGCTTGACGGCTTATTTTTTGCCGGCGTTGATAGCGTTGATGGCGTGGCGATTTTACCGACCTCAGGGCGGCTATGTTTCTTTCAGCCGCATTATCGGTTACGGACTTTTCATCGTTTCGACCGCGAGCCTGTTCGACCTTTTCGGTTGGCGCGGCGGTATGCTCGGTGCTTTTTTCGGCAAAAATTTCGCCTGGTTATTCAGCGGAATCGGCGCGGGAATTTTGCTGACGGCGATATTTGCCGCCTCGCTTCTGATGATTACGAAACTCTCTTTTCTGTCGCTGTCCGACAAATTAGAGATGCCGATTGAAAACTTAAAAATGCGTCTGAACGGAATGCTCGAACGGCGCAGACTTGCCGCCGAAATTTCCCGCCGTGAAGCTAAAGAACAGCAGGAGCGTGAGGAAAAACACGCCGCTAAAATACTCGCCGCCAAACCGATCATCTCGGCGGGCGAAGTGTCCGCCAATTTTAAGGAAAAACCAGCGGCGAAAGAAAACTCTCCATCAATTTTCGACCGTTTTAATAAACAGCCGGTCGCGGAAGAAGCAGCAGAAAAGCCGTCTGTCGCCGAAGAATTCGAGTTTGACCGCGAAAAACCGGAAGAGACGGAAGAGACGGAAAATATCGAAAAAGCATTTCCGACAATTTCGGTTTCAGAAGAAATTGAAAAACCGTTTGCCTCGCCGGTCGAAATCGGTGCGATTCCGATTACGCCGATTCGTGAAACGGGCGAACTGGACGCGGAAATTTTAGAGGAAATCGAAGAATCTGAAGAATTGCCCGCGCAATCACAGAAATCGCAAAATTACGACGATTATGTTTTACCGACGACCGATTTTTTAACCCAACAACCGCCGCGCATCGAGCAGAAAGACGAACAGCTTTTGGCAATCGCGCAGGAACTAACCGACAAGACCAAAGAATTTAACGTCACCGGACGAGTGATGCACATCTGCCAGGGTCCGGTCGTTACGACTTATGAATTCAAACCCGATCCGGGCGTGAAATACTCGCGCGTGACGGGTTTGTCAGACGATTTATGTCTCGCGCTGAAAGCCGAATCAATCCGCATTGACCGCATTCCCGGCAAAGCCTTCGTCGGGATCGAAGTGCCGAATCAGCAGCGCGAAACGATTTTCCTGCGCGAAGTTATCGAATCGAAAAAATTCCGCGAGTCGAAATCGCTTTTAACCATCGCTTTGGGAAAAACGATTGACGGTTTGAATTACGTCGCCGACCTCGCCAAAATGCCGCATTTATTGATTGCGGGCGCGACCGGCGCGGGAAAATCCGTCGGTGTCAACACGCTCGTCGTTTCGATTTTGTATAAGGCGAAACCCGACGAAGTAAAGTTTATAATGGTTGACCCGAAACGGCTCGAACTCGGTCTTTACGCCGACATTCCGCACCTTGCCACGCCGATTATCACCGATCCGAAACGCGCCGCGATTTCCTTAAAATGGGCGGTTTCTCAAATGGAAAAACGCTACAAGGATTTAGCCGGTTGGGGCGTTCGCAACATTGACGGTTTTAATGCGGAAGTCGAAAAACGCACCGCCGCCGAGCAGTTCGACGACAACGGCGAACCATACAAAAAACTGCCGTATATCGTGATTATCATTGACGAACTCGCCGACTTGATGATGGTTTCGAGCAAGGAAGTCGAAGAATCAATCACGCGGCTGGCGCAGATGGCGCGCGCCGTCGGCATTCATTTGGTTTTAGCGACCCAAAGACCGTCGGTTGACGTAATCACCGGATTGATTAAAGCCAACTTCCCTTCGCGTATCTCGTTTCGCGTTTCATCAAAAGTTGATTCGCGGACGATTATTGACGGCAACGGTTCGGAGCAGTTGCTCGGAAAAGGCGATATGCTTTTTCTGCCGCCCGGAACTTCGCAAATCATCCGTGTTCACGGCGCGTTCGTGGACGAAAAAGAAATCACCCGCATCGTCTCGCACATCAACGCGCAGGGCAAACCCGACTACGACACGACCATCACGAAAACCGAGGAAGAAATGGTTGACTCGGACGATTTGCCGGGTAAGCGCGATCCGCTTTTCCCCGACGCGCTCCGCACGGTGGCGACCAATAAAAGTGCTTCGACTTCGCTGCTGCAAAGACATTTGCGAATCGGTTACGGACGCGCCGCCGCGATTTTAGACGCGATGGTGCGCGAAGGCTACATCGGCGAAATGGACGGCAGCAAACGCGCCCGCCCGATTCTGCAAAAGGCGTTCGACGATTTGCAGGAAGCCGAAGAAGGCAGAGAATTATAAAGGCTAAAGGCAAACGGCGAAAGTGAAAAAAAATTTTCGTTTTCATCTTTGATTTTTCTCTACGACCTTTGCGCCTCGGCGTGAAATTTTGTTCTATTTCCGGTCAAAAAGTTTTCCACAGAATCTGTGGAAAACTCGTGTGGAAAAGTGCTTTTCCACACTGCCAAACAGTTGATTTCCGGTTACTTCTAGCATTTTGCATCTTGTGGTGGCATTAGTCTCGGTAATCAAATTGATTAGCGGATGCGAACCGATAACTCCAATTATTTCAACGCTTGTCATTTCTCAAGCAAACTTCTGCTTTCACTATTTTTTTGTTTTTTTACCGCTTGTAGCGAGCAAAATAATCCAAAACAAATTTTATCAACAGAAAATCAAATTCAAATCTCGACTCAAGCGATAAATATCAATACGGCTTCCGCCGCCGAATTGGAAAAACTGCCGCATATCGGTGCAAAAACGGCTCACGAAATTATCGAACACCGCGAAAAATTCGGGCGGTTTCGCAAACCTGAATACTTGCTGCTAGTGCGCGGAATCAGCGAGCAGCGTTTCCGTGAAATAAGAAGTTTAATCAAAGTTGAATGATTTATGCTGAAATCTGCGCCCGCCAATTTCACGCTCTATCCGCTATTGTGGCTGTCGGTTTGTTTGGCGGGCGGAATTTTCACCGCGAATTTTCTTTATTTCGGCTGGCAAATATATTCGGCAATCTGCTTGACTTCGGCAATTCTCGCCGTTATTTTCATCCGTCGAAATGCCGCTTTAATTTTTATTTCGATAGCGTTTTTTGCCGTCGGCGGGTTGTATTTTCAGATTGAAAATCAACCGGCGGCGGAAAATCGTCTTAAAAGAATTTATGACGAAAATCGGATAAATTCAGGCGATCCAATCGAAATCGAAGGTGTTTTGCAAGCCGCGCCGGAACTTGCCGTCGGCGGATTTTTCATCGTTCTGGAAACTGAAAACGCGATTTACAAAAATACCGAATTGAAAATTTCGGGCAAGGTCAGACTGTTTGCCGCCGCGCCGGATGATGAAACCGAAGGTGAATATGCGCGGCTGGACTTAAATTGCGGTTCGCGCATTCGCGTCGCTTGCCGGTTGGAGCGCGGAGACGATTATTCAAATATCGGCGGCATTTCGCGCCGGACGCTGCTCGACCAAAAAGAAATCGATGCCGCCGGAGTCATCAAAAGTCCGCTGCTGATCGAGAAAATCCAAGAGACGGAAACTTTCGCGCCGCTCGGTTGGATTTACGAACGGCGGCAGAATTTAATAATTGACTTTCGGGAAAATTTCAGCGTTTCAACGGCGGGCGTTTTAATTGCTTCGCTGCTCGGCGACGGCTATTTTTTGGACAAACCGACGGCGGAAGTTTTCCGCGAAGGCGGCACGTTTCACGTTCTCGTCATTTCCGGTTTGCACATCACTTTTATCGGCGGTTTGACGCTGCTTTTTATTCAGTTTTTCACCAATAAAAGATTATGGCAATTTATCATCGCCGTCACTTTTTTGTGGGCTTATTCGCTGGCGGTCGGCGCGGACGTGCCGGTCATTCGGGCGACGATAATGTTCACGATTCTGCTTTTCTCGCACGTCATTTACCGGAGCGGAACATTGCTCAATTCGTTGGGTTTCTGCGCTCTGATTTTGCTCGTCTGGCGACCGAACGATATTTTTACGCAGTCTTTTCAACTGACTTTTACGAGCGTGACGGCGATTGTCGCGCTGGCGTTTCCGCTGATCGAAAAGCTGCGCGCCGTCGGCAGTTGGTCGCCGTCCGCCGCCACACCTTTTCCGCCGAAAGTTCCGCTTTGGCTCAAACGCTTTTGCGAGATGCTTTACTGGCGCGAAAAAGTTTGGCAGAGAGAAGTTTCGCGCCAACTCTGGACGATTAATCTTTTCAAATCACCGTATCTAAAATGGCTCGAAAGCCGAAACATTAAAGGTTTGGCAAGATTTATTTTTGAAGCCGCGACCGTTTCGCTGATCGTGCAGGCGTGTCTGCTACCTTTTTTGGTAATTTATTTTCACCGGTTTTCGACTATTTCGGTTTTCACGAATTTGTGGGTCGGAATTATTATCGCGCTGGAAAGTTTCGCCGCGATTTTCGCCGTTCTGCTTGCTCAAATTAACGACACATTGGCTTTGCCGCTGATAAAATTGACCGAGATATTGAATTGGCTGCTTATTTCCGTTCCAAACTTTTTCACCGAAAACAGTTGGGCAAATTTGCGATTGCCGACTTATTCGGGCGCGATGAAAGCGATTTACATTTTATACTTTGCGCCGCTTTTTTTCTTCGTTTTCGCCGTCAATTTTTGGAAACCTTTCGCTTTAAAATCCAAATACAAAAGTTTCAGTTCGATAATTTTCCAATCGTCGGCGCAGCGAATCGCGGCTTTATTGCTGGCTTCGAGTTTTCTTTTGATAGTTTTTCATCCGTTTAGCTCACCGCCAATTGACGGCAGGCTGCACGTTGATTTTCTCGATGTCGGACAGGGCGATTCGGCTTTGGTAACATTTCCGAGCGGCGAAACTTTGCTGGTTGACGGCGGCGGAAGAATGAACTTCAATCGCCGAAATTTGGGAACCGAAGAAGAGCCGGAGTTTTTCGAGCCGGACACCAGCACCATCGGCGAAGCGGTCGTTTCGGAATTTCTCTGGGCGAACGGCTACTCGCGGATAGATTATATTCTGGCAACACACGCTGATGCCGACCATATTCAAGGGCTTTCGGCGGCGGCGAAAAACTTTGCGGTGCGGGCGGCGTTTTTCGGCAGAACGCCGTTAAAAAATACTGAATATGCCGAATTAAATTCTCTGTTAAAAAAGCGCGGCATCGAAGCGGTGACAATTTCGCGCGGCGATGTTTTGACTTTCGGCGATGTTAGAATCGAAGTGCTTTATCCGCACAAAGACGACGATGCTGAAGCAATTTCGGATAACAATCACTCGCTGGTTTTGCGAATAATCTACGGCGAAAGAAAATTTTTGCTGACAGGCGACATCGAAAAGGAAACGGAAAACGAGTTGCTGAACGCGCCGGAGTTTTTGCCGACCGACGTGATTAAAGTCGCGCATCACGGCAGCCGCACTTCTTCAACACAGGGATTTATCAACGCCGCAAAAGCCAAACTCGCAATCGTTTCTGTCGGCAGAGAATCGCCTTTCGGTCATCCGCACGTCGAAGTCGTTGAAAGATGGAAAATCGCGGGCGCGAAAATTTTGATGACCGGCGAAAACGGGACAATTTCCGTTTCGACCGACGGGCGCGACTTACAATTAAAAACTTTTAATCGGGAGAAAATTTACCGCTAAAAAACAAAACGGACACGAATTCTTAAATTTAAGAAAACCGTCCGAGCGTTCCAACACAAACTTGATAGATTTATTTTCGCCTAGAACCGCTTGGAAAGTCAAATGATTTTTGGAGTGATGCAATTTTACGCGGTGCGTTTGACGCGAAAAGTTTGGTTATCGCCTTTCACGCCGACGAGTTGAAAATAAAGCTCGTTTTCCAGATTGTTGTGATACGGAAAATGTATCGTGCCGAACATAAAGAGCGTCGGATGCCAACGGTCTTTCGGAAACTGAATCAGATTTTCAAGTTGGTCGTTTTCGTCAACGTGCCAGAGAGCGGCGACGTTTTCGATTTGGCTTGGCGCGTTTTCGGCGGTCGTCGCAAAAAATAAGTCTTTGCCAAGACGTTTGGAATAAAAAACCGTTCCCGACACTTCGCCGAGCGATTTTCTATTCATCGTCGCGCGTTCGACTTTGTAAATATGATTGGTGCGATATTCTGCGTCCATTCCATAATAAAAAGCGTTTTCGCTGAACAAAACGCTGACGGCGCGCCAGGTTTCATCGCCTTCGCCGACGATTTCGGTCGTTTGAAAACCGTCGGACGAACGCCAGAAACAACATTCTTTGTCGTCGTCGCCCGTCAAACAAAAAACAGAATCGGAAAATTTATCGAAATAAAGCCCGTGAATGTGGCGAATCGTGTGCGGCGGGAAAGTGTGCGCGACTTCGACCGCGTTCGCGCCCGGTTTATATCGGTAAATCCGCATCGCGCCGCGCTCGGTGTTCGGCAGATATTCGCCGAAATAAATGTCGCCGTGATCGTCAATCGCGCAGGCGGCGCGGAGAACGCGGCACGGTCGCTCTAATCCTTCTAAAGTCTGATATTTTCCGTCGCGCAAAATGCCGACCGATTTATCGAACGTGACGAACAAATCGCCGTTTGCCAGCGGCACGACATTCGTCACCATAAAACGCAAGACTCGCTGTGCGAGCCGAAAATTAGCAGCGATTTGCTTGATAAAAGGCGCGTCAACGACGGTGATTGATTTAAAGGGCGGTTTTAGAGAAGTCGCGTGAAACAGACGGTTGCGGCGCGAAAGATAAAAGTTATTCGGCTCCGCCCATTCAACGGCGTAACCGCGCAATTCAGGCACATTTTCAACTGTCCAATTCATTTCTCAACCTCAAACTTTATTTTGAAGATTCTTTTTTACAGTAGAACGAACCGATGACCAGCACGTCCATTTTCGTTCGCAGAAAACATTCGATTGCCTGGAACGGCTGGCAGACAATCGGCTCGTTTTCGTTGAAGCTCGTATTTAAAATTACGGGAATGCCGGTTTTCGACTCGAATTTTTCGATTAAATCGTAATACAGCGGATTTTCATCGCGGGCGACCGTTTGCAGTCTGCCGGTATCGTCAACGTGATTGACCGCCGATAACCGCTCGCGCCATTCGGGTTTGATTTTGTAGACGTGAAGCATAAACGGCGACGGATAATTTTGCTCGAAAATCTCCGCTTGCCGCTCGACTTTGACCGACGGCGCGAACGGGCGAAAGGCTTCGCGGTGTTTGATGCGGGCGTTTAAAATGTCTTTCATATTCGGAAATCCGGGATGCGCCAGAATCGAACGATTGCCCAACGCTCTTGGTCCCCATTCCATTCGCCCCTGAAACCAACCGACGACGTTGCCGTTTTTTATTTCTTCGGAAGTCGTTTCCAATAATTCCGCCCGGTCAAGTTTTTTATACGAAACTTTATATTTTTTCAGTTCGGCTTCAACGATTTCGTCTGAGTATTCGTCGCCGAGATACGAATGTTTCATCACCCAGCGTTTGCCTTCCTTCAAAATCGAATTGCTGACGTAGAGTGCCGCGCCGAGCGCGAGTCCGTCGTCGCCCGCCGCCGGTTGGATGCAGTGTTCGGTAAATTTTGTTTCGAGCAGAGCCTTGCCGTTCGCCACGCTGTTTAAAGCGCAGCCGCCCGCGAGCGAAAGCCGCGTCGTCGAAACTTTTTCGCCCAAAAGATTAAGCGTGTGCATATAGTATTTCTCGAAAATTCTTTGCAAGCCGAAAGAAATATCCGAATCGCGCTGCGTGATTGCGCCGTGCCGGTCACGCGGCTCGCCCAGTTCCTTGACGAATAAATCCGAGTAAAGGCGGTGAACGAGCATCTCGCCGTCTTCGCTGATTTCCAATCCCTGATTTGCGCCGAACGGCAGAAAATAATCGGGATTCAGCTTAAAACCTTTGCCGGTCGGCTGTAACATTTTCTCAAAAAAATCGTGATAAACGTCTTTTCCGAGCGGCGCGAGTCCCATCACTTTGCCTTCGTCGCCGTATTTTCCGTAGCCGATAAACTGGCAAACGGCGGTGTAAAGTGTGCCGAGCGAGTGCGGCACGAAAACGCGCTGAAGCGGTTTGATTTCGTCGCCGACGCATTCGGACAGCAGACACGAGACGAAATCGCCCGAACCGTCAATCGTAATGCCCGCGCTGTGTTCCCACTCCGACGCGAAATACGCGCTCGCCGTGTGCGCTAAGTGATGCTCGACGTTGTAGGTTTTAAATGTTAGTTTTTCCTGTTCAACGCCGCATTCGTTAGCGATCAGCGTTTTCAAATCGTCGAAGGTTTTGCTTTTAGTGCGAATCCGCGCCAGATTCAAAAGTTTTGCCGGATTGCGAATGGCGAACTCTAATTTCTTGTGCAGATTAGCCGACGAATCGCGCCCGATGGCAACCGCGTCAACGTCGGCGAAAGTTAAATTGGCGATTTCGAGACAGCGCGAGACCGCGAGTTTCGGAAAACCGGCGAAGTATTTAATGCGATTCAGACGCTCTTCGGCGAGTGCGACGATTGGCTGACCGTCAATGATTAGCGCGGCGGACGCGCCGGCGTGAAATGTGTTGATTCCTAAAATAACGCTCATTTATGACAAGTTTAGTTTCCAAATTTCAGATTTCAAATTTCCAGCCGAATGCCGTCGCAAATTTGAAATCTGAGTGTTTTAATTTTTTCGATTGATAGATTCCATATAAATGCTGTCGGCGACATTCACCAGCCAAGACATTTTAAGGCTGACGCGGCGTAGAAATTCCGATGAATGAATCACCGCTTTGAATCGCGGCGGCAATAAATCGAGGTCGTTTTTCTGAAGTCCCAAACCGAAAAAACAATCCGCCGACATTTCTGTTTTGCCGAAATTTTCCGTAAAAGCCTTTTTCAACTCTGTCGGCGACCAATAGCGAATGTCGAAATTATCACCTTCGCTAAAGCCGCGCCGCGCTTGCTGGTAAAAAGAACGCGCGCCGTATTTATTCGGCATCTGAATCAAAATTTTCCCGCCCGTTTTAACCGCCCGCGCAATTTCCCTGAGCGAGATGCAGGCGTTCTCTTTGCTGAAACTTTGCAGCACCAAATATGAAAAGGCGACATCGAAACAGCCGTCGGCAAACGGCAGCGAGCGAGTATCGGCAACGACGAAATCAGTCGCCGCGTTCATTTGCCGCGAAACTTTCCGCGCCGCGTTCACGGCTTTCAAACACGGGTCAATGCCGACCGGCTGATAACCTTTCAGCGCGGCGGCAACCGTCCAGCGTCCCCAATTACAGCCGACATCGAGAAACCGTGCGCCGTCGCCCGGCGGCAGACGCAATTCGGGAATCGGGTAACGATTTAACTTATACCGAATCGGAAAATACAGATTGCCGCAGGTGTGCGGAACTTCGTCCTGCACGAACGCATCAACCGCTTCGCCGTCAGGCATTGCCGCGCCGATTTTCATTTCTCCCGAAAATTGGTCGCCCGCAACGCCTTCTAAAGTCTCGGTAATGTAATGATGATTCGGTTCGGTTTCCTCAAGCAGCATTACGGGAACGTCGTCAACGACCGGATAAATATGATTTTCCGGGCAAATTAAACGATTGTTTTCCAATTGCAGTTCTTTCTTGTCGCGCGGGCAGACGAGATTTTCTCGTAACCAGTTGTTCATAAATTTTATTTTTGGGAAGCAGGAAATAATTTACTACACAACCGGGACATTTTCCATATATCATTTATCATTTATCATTTATCGTTGAAATGCGTTTTTTGACTGGAGCGCAAGCGTCCCGCTTGCCACAAGCGTCGTTTCGGCGCGAAAAACCGCCCGCGTCAAATTCAAATTGAAAGCTACTGCAACTTCTTTTCGCGCTTTCGCGCTTATGTCAAGCGGGACGCTTGCGCTCCAGTCCGCTCCGCGTTTTCAAAAAATGCCAATCTAGTGTTTGAAGTGTCGAACGCCGGTCAAGACCATCGCCAGCCCGTATTCATTGGCGGCTTGAATAACTTCGTCGTCCTTGACCGAGCCGCCCGGCTGGATGATTGCCGAGATACCGAGTTGCGCCGCTTCGTCAATGTTGTCGCGGAACGGGAAAAATGCGTCAGAGGCGAGAACCGAATTTTTCAATTTGAGCGCGGTTCGTCCGGCGCGCATCGCCGCGATTCTGACCGAATCAACGCGGTTCATTTGTCCCGCGCCGACTCCGACGGTTTGAAATTCGTCGGCGAACACAATCGCGTTCGATTTGACGTGTCGGCAAACCTTCCACGCAAACAGCAGAGCGCGGATTTCGGCTTCGGTCGGCTGCTTTTCGGTGACGATTTTCAAATCTTCCTTCGTAATCTTTAAATCGTCGCGCCGCTGGACGAGCATTCCGCCGGAAATCGTTCGATATTCGAGCGCGTTTTCATTCGCGGTTTTCCGAACCTTCAAAACGCGCAGATTTTTCTT
>JAJAZE010000464.1 GCA_026785925.1 Pyrinomonadaceae bacterium | reverse complement strand
TATTCTATAAATCGTGGAAAATATCAAAGAATTGGCTGATTGTGGTCAAGAATTCACTAGCTCAAGTGGCTGATTACCAATTACTTACACTTTTGAACTCAACCTAGCAAATCCTATACCGCTCAGTAATGAGGTAAAGTATAAGTTTCTGTTGCAAAAACGAGCGTTTTGGAGACAAAATTTTTATCTAAATTTTATCAATATCAACTTTAGTAGGAATTGTTAAAGCAATCTGAATTAACAGTAGAATTACGGCTGTAAATAAGCAAAACCAATCTGAATAAATCGAATTGTTGAGCCAATAATCATAAGAAAATTTATACTCCATTGCTAGAATTTCATTCTTGAATGGAATTATTCGCCACAATGCTACAAAAACAATCGCTAACGAAAAAATACAAAGAGCGATTGAAATGGCTGCCGGTTTCAAAAAATTGCAATAAAGGTAAACGCTTATACCAACAACCATAAGCAAATATCCTTGACTGGTAAACTCAAAAAAATTCGGTCCGCCGCTAGAAAACCGTAAACTGCTATCCGAAACGTGCGGATATTCGTTAAAGACGCCACTTATATAACCTTGCTCAAAACCATTTAGCTGACCCAAGAGATACAAACAAATCGAAAGTGAAATTAATCCAAGAACAAAGGATATTACTTTTAATACTTGTTTATATTTCATACTTCACTCTTCTCAATTAGCAGCTTCACAAATCGTCGTTTTTGACACAAAAACTAAGTATAGCACCTCAAGATTAGGACACTACCAGAAATCAGGCTGACGGTTACGGGAAAATTTCCTTGATGACTTGGTTGATTGCCGCTCTGGATTTAACGCAGCTTTCCAACGCTTTTTTTTCGCACGAAACGCACGCCGTTAGATCAGCGGTCAGCGGGATCAGTCGAGATTTGTAATCATCCGGCAGATTGCCCGTGCGCGTCTCAAAATCCTTTATTTCCTTTTGCCCGTCTTCCATCGCTCGGTTGCATTCGCGCAGATTTGCCGCATTTCCCGCCTGCCGGTAAATTTCCATTCCTCTGCCCTGTTTTTCGAGTTTTTGGGCGAGCGTCGTCAATTGCTTGACTTCGTTGGTAATCGCAATCTGTTTGTTTCTGGCTTGCTTATTGACATCAACCACATTGACCGCCGCCGGCTGATTTGAACAGGCGGCAAAAAGAATCACGGTCGGGAGTAAGGCGCAGAGTTTCATAATTCAGAAAAAACTCTATCATAAATTTTTCTTGTTTCAAGTCTCGACTGCCTGACTTACGACGTGAAGATAAGAAATGCTCAGTAAAAATTGGTTTTTAAGACAACCGATAAAAAAATGAATCTGATTTTTGACCGGCGGCGAATGAAAAATCGTGTGAGCTAAACGGAAGTCAGGCGAATAATTCAGCGAATTAAATAAAAGCCGACCTTCGATTAAATCGAATAAATCGAAAAAATTTACGAGCAAGGGAGAAATAATGAAAAATATAGATTTGGATATGCAGGGGATTTTAGATCAGATGGCGAAGTTCAAATCGCCGCCGATTGAGAGTTTGGATTACGGTAATGCGCGAAATACGCCGACGTTCAAAAACGCGGTCGAAGAAATGGCGGCGGAGAGCGCGACGACGAGGGCGATGAACGTCGCAATGCCCGCGATGCCGGAGCCGGTCGGGAAAATCGAACATATTTTGATTCCGACGCGCGAGGGCGGCGAAGTTTTAGCGCGGGTTTTTACACCCGACGGTGACGGACCGTTTCCGGTCTTGGTTTATTTTCACGGCGGCGGTTGGGTGATCGCCAATTTGGATGTTTATGAATCTTCGTGTCGCGCACTGTGTAACGCGGCGGAAGCCGTCGTCGTTTCGGTCAACTATCGAATGTCGCCGGAAGCGAAATATCCGGCGGCGGTCAATGACGCTTACGACGCGACGCAATGGGTGATTCAAAATGCCGCCACCATCGGCGGCGATGCGAAACGGGTTGCCGTCGCCGGTGAAAGCGCGGGCGGAAATTTAGCGACCGTCGCTTGTTTGATGGCGAAGGACAAAGGCGGGCGAATGCCAATCGCGCAGCTTCTGGTTTATCCGGTGACGGACACTTCGATGTCGCAAGCCTCTTACGCGGAAAACGTGGACACGCAGCCGCTGCATACGGCGATGATGACTTGGTTCTGGAATTATTATCTGGAAAACGAGGGGCAGAAGTCGGAAAAATACGTCGCGCCTCTGCTGGCTGACAATCTGAGCGGAATGCCGCCGACGATTTTGATTACGGCGGAACACGACCCGCTGCGTGATGAAGGCGAGCAATACGCGCAGAGACTGGCGGACGCGGGCATTTCGGTTAAATCACAGCGTTTCGACGGCGTGGTTCACGAATTCTTCGGCTTGGCGGGCGCGGTCTCGAAAGCGAAAGACGCGCTGACGTTTGCGGCGGACGGATTAAAAGAAGTTTTTGACGGAATTGGCGAAGCGAAAGGGGCGTAACGGCGATTCAATCAATGACGGGAAAGCGGAGTTTAACGGCTCTGCTTTTTTCGTTTTCCAGCAATTTTTTGAAAAATCGGCAAGCGTTTTGAGTTCAAACGCGGAACGCACTTTGTTCCGTCGCGCTTCGCCGGCGGTTTCGCACCGAAGCGTGAACTTTAAACTTCAAGAATCTACATTATAAAATTCGACAAAATAAAATTATCGTATAAAATGTTGCTATGACGTTTTTTCGACCAAACCTCGCCCTTAGCAAGCCACTCGCCTAAACCTTCGGCGACGTGGCGAAAATCAATCAATTACGCATTTCAAATTACGAATTACGAATCGCAGAAAGCAGTCGGCAGGACTTGTTTGATGCGTTGAACTTGATGTTTTATCAAGATTCAACAAACCAGAAACCAGAAACCAGAAACTTTGAACATTGAACTTTTCATTATGGACGAGAAATATTTTGCATTGAAGATTGAACAAAAATGGCAGCGGCGTTGGGCGGAAAACCGGACGTTTGAAGCGGACGCGGACGAGGCGAAAGAGAAATTTTACGCGCTCGAAATGCTGCCGTATCCGTCCGGGCGACTGCATATGGGACACGTTCGCAATTATTCAATCGGCGACGCGCTCGCCTGGTATAAACGTCTGCAAGGCTTCAATGTTCTGCATCCGATTGGCTGGGATTCGTTTGGGCAGCCTGCCGAACAAGCAGCGATTAAAAAAGGTGTCAATCCGCGTGAATGGACGGAAGACAACATCAATCAAATGCGGGCGCAGTTGCAAAAACTCGGTTTCTCTTACGATTGGCGCAGGGAAATCGCGGCACATCGTCCCGAATACTACAAGCACGACCAATGGTTTTTCCTGAAAATGCTGGAACGCGGTTTGGCATATAAAAAGATGACGCAGGTCAATTGGTGTCCGAAAGATTTGACGACGTTATCCAATGAACAGGCTTCGGGCGGCGTGTGCTGGCGGTGCGGAACGGCGGTCGAAAAGAAAGATTTGGCGCAGTGGTTTTTGCGAATCACGGCTTACGCCGAAGAACTTTTGACGGCGATGTCGGAAATCGAAGCGGGCTGGGCGGAGCGCGTTTTGACGATGCAGAAACATTGGATCGGGAAAAGCGAAGGCGCATTTATTGAGTTCAAAGTTCAAAGTTCAAAGTTCAAAGTTCAAGATTCCGAAAGTCCGCGATCAATAAAAGTTTTTACGACGCGCATTGATACAACTTACGGCGCGAACGCGATTGTCGTCGCGGCGGAGCATCCGATTATTGAGGCGCATAAAGCCGAATTATCAAAAGAAGTTTTAACGAAAATCGAAGCGATTAAAATCGAAAAAGCGAAGCCGACCGAATATGGTGAAGAAGTCGAGAAAGACGGAATTGATACAGGATTGACGGCGATAAATCCGTTTTCGGGTGAGGAATTGCCCGTTTGGATTGGCAATTATGTAATGTTGGAATACGGCAGCGGCGCGGTGATGAGCGTTCCGGCGCACGACGAGCGCGATTTTGAGTTTGCGAAAAAATTCGGATTGCCGATTCGGGAAGTTGTCGTCCGGAGTTCAGATTCCAAAGTCCAAAGTGAGGACGGAAAATCACCAATCGAAACAGTTTTTACCGATTACGGCGTTTTAGTGAACTCAGGTGAATGGTCTGGCAAATCGAGCGAAGATGCGAAAAGGGAAATGGCTGATTTCGCCAAAGCAGAGGAATTCGGCGAATCAGCAGTAACATATCGCTTGCGTGATTGGGGAATTTCGCGGCAGAGATTTTGGGGCGCACCGATTCCGATTGTCTATTGCGAAAAGTGCGGCGCGGTTCCCGAAAAATATGAGAATCTGCCGATTGAGTTGCCGGAAACCGCTCCTTTTACCGGCATCGGCGAATCGCCGCTGGCGAAAGTCCCCGAATTTTACGAAACGACTTGCCCGAACTGCAATGAACCGGCAAAACGCGAAACCGACACGATGGACACGTTCGTTGATTCGTCGTGGTATTACTTTCGCTACACCGATCCGAAAAATGAAAACGCGCCGTTTGCGTCCGAAATTGCTAATTACTGGCTGCCGGTTGACCAATATATCGGCGGCGTTGACCACGCCGTGATGCACTTGCTCTACACGCGCTTTTGGACGAAGGTGATGCGCGACATCGGTTTAGTAAATTTTGACGAGCCGGTGAAAAACCTTTTGACGCAGGGAATGGTCGTCGGCGAATCTTTCTATTCCGAATCGAAAGCGAGTTATATTGCGCCCGACGAAGTGGAAATTAAACGCGATGCCAAAGGCAAAGTGACGAAAGCCGTTTTGCGAAGTGACGAATCGCCGATTCGCGTGGCAATCGAAAAAATGTCGAAGTCCAAATATAACGGCGTTGACCCGGACGATATGATTGCGATTTACGGCGCGGACGCGGCACGCATATTTTCACTGTTCGCCGCGCCCGCCCAAAACGAATTGGTCTGGCTGGAAACAGGAATCGAAGGCGCGGTCAGATTCTTGCAGCGAGTTTATCGGTTCGTTTGTAAATGGAGTCAGGAGTCAGGAGTCAGGAGTCAGGATTTAGAGTCTAAGATTGAAGATTTGTCCGCAATAACAAGTGATGAAGCGCGGAAACTGCGGCGGAAAACTCATCAGACCATCAAGCGCGTCACAGAGAATTTTGAAAATTACCAGTTCAATACGCCGGTCGCGGCGTTGATGGAATTGTCGAACGCGCTCGGCGATTTCAAAATCGAACCCGAAACGGCGACTGACGCGGAAAAGTTCGCCGTCCGTGAAGCATTGGAAAGTTTAGTTTTGATGCTCGCGCCTTACGCGCCGCATTTTGCCGAAGAAATGTGGGAAGTTTTGACCGGCAGCGAAAAAGGTATTTTGCAGTCGGGCGCGGCGTTTCCCGTCGCCGACGAAAATCTAGCGAAAGCCGACGAAATCGAGATTCCCATCCAAATCAACGGCAAACTGCGTTCGCGCATTTTAACCGCGCCCGAAACCGCCAAAGCAGAATTAGAGGCGTTGGCTTTGGCAGACGCAAAAATCAAGGAATACACGAGCGGCAAACAAATCGTCAAAGTCGTCGTCGTGCCGAATCGTCTGGTCAATATCGTGGTCAAATAGGAACGTGTAAAAAATAACTTGTAACTCGCGTTACGCGCTAGCGCGGCTGTGCCGCCTGATGTGCGGAAAGGCTGTGCCTTTACCGTCACCGCACCCAATCTTTGCGGCTCCGCCGCCGGAGGCAGAGCCGCAAAGAATTTAATGAAACTATTCCGGCGAGGCGTAGCCATCGCCGCACATCAGGCGGCACAGCCGCAAAATGCTACAAAGGCGTAAC
>JAJAZE010000463.1 GCA_026785925.1 Pyrinomonadaceae bacterium | reverse complement strand
TGTTTCCGCCGCGCTTCGCTGGCGGAAACACGCTGAAGCGTGGACTCTGAACTCTTTTTTTGCATCAAAGAAATGTTACACTGTGAAAAACATATGAGAGGTGCAAAGTGATGAAGATTAGATGGTCGTCGGTCTTAATTTTTAGTTTTATCGCAATTACTTCCGCTGCGGCGCAGACGCGCACGGTGACGAATGACGATTTGGAAAAATACCGGCAGAAACGGGTGGCGGCACAGAGAGATCTGCGTGAAAACTACGAGCGGCTCGGATTTCCCTCGCCCGCAGAATTAGAGCGGCAGAACGCCGAAAGCCGCGCCGAACGAAGTGCGTTGGCGCAGCGTCTGGAAACCGAAAATCTCGAACGCGAGCAGTTGAACCTCGAACGCGAACACGCCGAAATGGAAGCGCGAAACGGATTTTATCAACCACCGGCGCAGAATGGAGCGCGTTACGACGATGATTATTATCCGAACTATGCGCCGAACGGATTCTACGGCATTCCGTTCTCAGGCTATCTGAATCAACCATACGACCAATTCAATCGCGGCGACCGATTTCGCCGCAGTTACCGCGCCGCGCCGCGCATCGAGTATCGCAACAATTTGCCCGTCACGATTCCGCCGACGCGCTACACGCGCTGGGGCAGCCGCAACCAATGAATGCCGATTTTGAAATCTAAGCCGTTGAAATAAGATTAGGCGACGGCGATTATTTAATTTTGCAGATTAAATAAACCTTTGAATTAAAGCGCGACGCGGATTATGATAAAAACATAATTCGCGTTTTATTTATTTACTATTAAACAATATGAAAAACGGTTGGGAAGCGATTATCGGGATGGAAATTCACGCGCAGTTGGCGACCGAGACGAAGATTTTCTGCGGGTGCGCGGCGAATTTCGGCGACGAACCGAACGCCAATACTTGTCCGGTCTGTCTGGGTTTGCCGGGCGCACTGCCGGTTTTGAACGAAAATGTCGTCAATCTCGGCGCGAAGGCGGCACTTGCGCTTGGACTAAATATCAACGAAACTTCGATTTTTTCGCGGAAGAATTACTTTTATCCCGATTTGCCGAAAGGCTATCAGATTTCGCAGTATGACCAGCCGTTTTCGTCGAACGGGACGCTGACGATTATGACCGCCGAACGCGATGAGACGGGACGCGCCGGAGAATTTAAACCGATGAAGATTCGCATCGAGCGGATGCACCTCGAAGAAGACGCGGGCAAAAATGTTCACGAAGGTTTGCCGGAAACCGACAAGTATTCTTACGTTGATTTGAATCGCGCCGGAACGCCGCTCGGCGAAATCGTCACCGCGCCGGATTTTCGTTCGTCGTGGCAGGCTTATGATTACGTCAATCACGTCCGAAGAGTTTTGCAATGGGTCGGCGCGTCGGATGCCGATATGGAAAAGGGAAATCTGCGCTGTGAAGCGAATGTTTCCGTGCGAAAAATCGGCGAGGGTAAGTTTAGAACCAAGGTCGAGTTGAAGAATTTGAACTCGGTGCGCTTTATGCAAAAAGCGATTGAGTTTGAAATCGAACGGCAGATCGAAGCGCACGAAACGGGCGAGACGGTCAATCAGGAAACCAGACTTTGGGACGAGAAAAATAATCGCACACGGATTATGCGCTCGAAAGAAGACGCGCACGATTACCGCTATTTTCCCGAACCCGATTTGCAGCCGCTGAAAGTGACGGCGGAATTCGTCGAACGAGTAAAAGCGGAAATGCCGGAATTGCCGGACGCGATGCGCGATAGATTTATGGAAAGCTACGAGCTTTCCTACGCGGACGCTTCGCAACTGGTTTCCGACAAAGATTTGGCGGCGTTTTACGAAACGACGGCGAAAGCGTCTGGAAATCCTCGCGTCTCGGCGAATTTTATTTTGTCGGAATTGACGCGGGAATTGAACAACGCCGGAAAGACGGCGCACGATTCGCCCGTTTCGGCGGAAAATCTGGCGGCTTTGATTAAAACTTTAGGCGCGGGAGAAATCAACAATAATAAAGCGAAGGAAGTTTTGACCGAAATGTGTGCGAGCGGCAAATCAGCGGCGGAAGTGATTGCGGAAAAAGGTTTTGAGCAAATTTCCGATTCGTCGGCAATCCAAAAAATCGTTGACGACATTATCGCAAACAATCAAACTCAAGTGAACGCTTATCGCGGCGGCAACGAAAAACTGTTCGGTTTTTTCGTCGGGCAGACGATGAAGGCTTCGGGCGGCAAGGCGAATCCGAAAGTGGTGAACGAGATATTAAGAGAGAAATTAGCGGGGTGATTTTATGACTGAAATGACAATCGAGGTGCGCGATTCGTTGGCACCGCAAATCCAATCGTTCGGCGTGTGGCTTTCGACAATTGTCGAATTGGCGGCAGCAAATTTCAAAACGTCTGCACCGCAGAAAGCGGCGGCGGAATTAATTGATTTTCTCTCAAACACTCCTTCGCCGCCGGAAGTAATGAATTATTTTCTTTCGGAAAAATACCAAAAGCGATTGGATAATTTGCTGGATTTGAACGGCGAGAGCGAAATTAATGAGCGTGAAACGGAAGAGTTAAGTGAATGGACAAAATTGAATCACATTTCGATTTTGATGAAAGCTCAAGCCGCTAAATTGATCAAAGGTCAAAACCGATGACGAGATATGTTTCAATCACGTTGCGTCAATCGGTTGCGGAACGCGCCGAGTGGATTTGCGAATACTGCCGTATTCCGCAAGCGGCGGCGATTGCAAAACATCACATCGAACATATCATTCCGTTGAAACACGGCGGACAAACGTCCGAAGAAAATTTGGCTTTGGCTTGTCCGTTTTGCAATGAGCAGAAAGGTTCGGATGTCGGCTCGTTCGATTTTGAAACCGACGGCGCACTAACCCGATTTTTCAATCCCCGCAAAGATGTTTGGGTGAAACATTTTAGATTATCGGAGAGCGGGAAAATAAAATCTCTAACCGCCGAAGCGCGGGTTACGACGAAAATTTTACGAATCAACGACGCAGAGCGTATCGAAGAAAGGAAAGAATTGATGGAAGTGGGAATCTATGAGTGAAAATATCGAAAATAAAATTGCGGTCGTCACCGGCGGCACGAAAGGCATCGGTCGGGCAATTGCCGAGAGTTTGCTGCGAGCGGGCGCGGCGGTTTTTATCTGTGCGCGTGATAAATACGAGTTAAAACGCGCTTTGGAGCAGCTTTCCGCGCTCGGCAAAGTGGATGGCGAAATCTGTGATGTGCGGAGCGAAACGCAGGTCGGAATGATGTTCGAAGAATGCAAACGGGTTTTCGGCGGCGTTGATATTTTAATCAATAACGCCGGCATCGGCATTATCGGCAAAACGGTTGAAGAGATGTCGCCGGAAGATTTCGAGCAGACTTTGCAGACGAATTTGTTCGGCGTTTTCTACGCCTGTCATCACGCGATTCCGCTTCTGAAACAGCGCGGCGGCGGTTATATCATCAACATTTCGTCGCTCGCCGGACAGAACGCGCATCCGAAAATGGCGGCTTATAACGCTTCAAAATTCGGTCTCAACGGTTTTACCGAAGCGTTGATGCAGGAAGTTCGCGCCGATAATATCAAGGTGACGGCGATTTGTCCGGGCAGCGTCAACACATATTTCGGCGGCGATAAACCATCTGACGAAAAAGCGTGGCAGATTCAACCGTCAGACATCGCGCAAATCGTCGTTGATTTGCTGAATTTCAACCAACGCGCTCTGCCGAGTAAGATCGAAGTTCGTCCGAGCAATCCGCCGAAAAAATGAATAATAACACAATGAAAATTTTCCTTTCAATTATTTTTTGCATCATCGCCGGTTGTGAGGTTTGCACCCAAACTTCGCCGACTTCACCGGAAGCGATGAAACTGAGTGCCGAAGTTGTCACTTTATTTCAACAGAAAAAATATGATGAGGCGTTGCCGCTGGCGCAGAAAGTGATCGAGATTCAAGTGCGGGAATCGGGCAAAACGCATCTGTCCGTCGGGCAGGCGTGGCGTAATCTGGCTTATCTGCAACGGCGGCGCGGAAAAACGGACGAAGCGGAAAAGGCTTTTGAAAACGCGCTCGATATTTACGAATTGAACCAGCCGCTCGCCGCCGCCGATGAAAAGTTATTTGCCGAGCTGCTCGATGTCGTCGCCACTTATCAGGCATACGCCGGCAAACTCGATAAAGCGGAAAAGAAATTGCAGCGCGGGTTGGAATTGCAGGAAAAATTTTACGGCAGAGACGCGCTGGAGACGAGCGACGCGCTTTTGAAGCTAGCGCAGGTTTATCAATTGAAGCTCGAATATGATAAAGCATCGCCGCTTTTTCTGCGCGCGCTTGACATCAAAATCAACAAACTCGGCGGCACAAATGACGAAACACGTTACGTCTACAGCAATGCCTACTGTTCTTTAACCAAAAGCGGACAGGGCGAACAGGCAGTTCAATTGCGTGAAAAAATCTATCCTAAGGAACTCGATGCGGATGCTCGAACAAGCAAAATTCCTCGAATAATAAACGGCGGCGTAATTAACGGAAAAGCTCTCGAATTAAGAAAACCGGCTTATCCGGCAGAAGCCAAAGCCAAAAACGTCAGCGGAACGGTCAAAGTGCAGGTAACTATTGATGAAACGGGAAAAGTTATTTTCGCCTGCGCGATAGACGGACCTAAAGAACTGCAAAGAACCAGCGAAATTGCCGCTTATAATTCCAGATTTTCCCCGACGACTCTGGAAGGAAAACTCGTGCAAGTGACAGGCGTAGTTGTTTATAATTATGTGCGCTGAAAATTTTTGAGTCGGAGCGCGGAACCTTTCTTTTAGTTCATTACCATATTTTTTATCGTTTCAATTAACTTCACATCGTCGAAGGGCTTGGTCAGATATTCCGATGCGCCCAAATCGAACGCTTTTTGACGATGTTTTTGATTGGCGCGGGAAGTTATCATCACGACCGGAATCGTTTGCAGATTCGCCTGTTTTTTCAGCGACGCGAGCAATTCGTAGCCGTTCATTCGCGGCATCTCCACATCGGTTAAAATCACGTCGGGCAAATCGCGCAAATCCTGTAAGACATCCAACGCTTCGAGTCCGTCTTTGGCAATAATCGCCGTCCAACCGGCGTTTTTAATGATGTTTGAAGTCAGATGCCGGACGCTCGGACTGTCATCCACAATCAAGATATTGAACGGTTTTCGGTTCTCGGCTGGCGGTTTTTGATTTTCAGTTTGCGCCCTTTCATCCCGAATTGAGAATTGAGACTTGAGACTTGAGTCTTTGACGTTAAACAGATTGGTGAAATCCAAAACCGGCACGACGCTGCCGTCACCCAGAATGGCTGCGCCGAGAAACTCCGGCATTTCGCGCAACGGATTGCCGAGCGGTTTGGTAACGATTTCTTCGGATTTGATAATTTTGTCAACCGTCGCCGCATAATGTCTGCCGCCGGTTTCGATTAAAAGAAGCGGGATTTTTTCGTTTCTCGGCAAATCGCCGGACGGCAAACCGAGAATTTCGGTCAGATGCCGAAGTTTATATTTTGCCGCGCTGAATTGAACCGACTGCGTAGTTTCGGCGGTCTGCAAATCCGCGCCGGAAATCTCCGTAATATGCCTGATAAACTTCAGCGGAAACGCGAAAGTCTGCTCGTTAATTTTAACCAGCAACGCCCGCGTGACGGCTAACGCCATCGGCAGACGAATCGTAAAAGTCGTGCCTTGATGCGTTTCCGAAGCAATTGTAATCGCGCCTTGCTGCCGCGCGACAGCGGTTTTGACGATATTCATTCCAACGCCGCGCCCGGAAACCTGGCTGACTTCTTCGGCGGTCGTTAAACCGACGTGAAAAATCAGCGCGAAGGCTTCCTGTTCGCTCATCGCGTCCGCTTCGGCTGCGCTGATAATTCCGCTTTGCACGGCTTTGGCTTTTAATGCGGCAACCGAAATTCCGCGCCCGTCGTCCGAGACGGTCAGGATAAAATGCGTTCCTTCGTCGTCGGCGTGAACTTTGATTTTTCCCGTTTCCGGTTTTCCGAGCAGCCGCCGCGTCTCCGGCGATTCGATGCCGTGCGCGACCGCGTTGCGGAGCAGATGGAGCAGCGGTTCGATCAGCGAATCGAGAATCTGCGTGTCAATTTCCAGATTTTCGCCTTCGATAACAAGTTCCGCCGATTTTTCCTCTTCGTCGGCGGTCACGCGAACGGTGCGCTGCAACCGAACGCCGAGCGAGCCGAAGGAAACCATTCGCAGGTGCAGCAGTTTGTCCTGCATTTCTTCGATCAAATGATGTTGATTTTCAAAAAGCGTTTCCAGATTGCCCCGCAGATTATCCAGTTCGGCGTTAATGGCGGAAGTGTCGCCGGTCGTTTCGACGAGTTCGCGCATCGTCTGGTGAAATTCGGTGTAGCGGTCGAGTTCGAGTGAGTCGAACGAGTTTGGAATTTGGAATTTGGATTTTGAATTTAGAAACTGCTGACTGCCAACTGTTGACTGATAACTGTTGACTGCGAGCATATCGGCTTCAAAATCCGTTTCGATTTTATTAGTTGATTGCTGAAGGCGGCGTGTGCTGTGGTGAAGCTCGCCGATTTGCTGTTCGAGTTCCGCCAGACGCTGTTCAAAAACCGAACGGCTGACGACCAGACCGCTCGCAATTTTGACTAAATCGTCGAGTTTTTCGAGCGAGACGCGCACTATCGAACGATTAACAAGCGAATGTTCGGGGACGGTGAGCGAAGTTGGATTATCGTTTGAAGCACTGAACGTCGAAGATTGATCGAGCATTTCCACCGTCGGCGGTTCGCTCATTTCGCGCGTCGAAGTTTGGGTGGAAAGTTCCGTCGCGGAAAATGAAGCGGTCAGCGCGTCTAAATCTTCATACAAACGACTGATCTTTTTCGTCACCAGCACTGATTTTTCGCCGCTTGCCAGTGTGCTGAAACAGTCGGCGGCGACGAGCAGTATTTCAAAAACCCTTTCACCGGCTTCGATTTCGTTCTCAGCGATGTAGTCTAATAAATCTTCGACCCGATGCGCGACTTCCGAAAGACTCTTTAACCCGACGATGCCCGCCGAGCCTTTCAAGGTGTGCGCGTTGCGGCGAATATCGAGCAACGCTTCACGATTATTCGGAGCGTTTTCGAGAATTTTCAAGTTCGCGGCGATGCTTTGAATGAGTTCTTCGGCTTCTTCGCCGAAAATTTCCAGCATTTCCTCGTCAATCTCGAATTCATCAACGGCAACTGGCGCGGGCGGCTCGCTCAATCCTAATTTCTCGAAAGATGCGTCCAAAAAGTCGGTCACGTGAATGGAAAAATCTTCCGTGTTGAAGCGCAGATTAGCGACAATCGTTTCGAGTTCGGTGAGTTTAACGAGCAGTCCGCGTGATTGTTCATCGGTTGGCGGAATCTTCATCGAAGCGAATACTTCGAGCTTTTCTTCGAGTTCTGCGGCGATTTTAGCGGCATCTTCCTGACCGATAATCGAAGCCGCGTCTTTAATCGAAGTCGTCTGGCGCAGTGAAGTGTAGAGTTCGCCGTAGATGTTGCCCGTCTGAGCGCAGACGAGAATTCCGCTGCGAATCGTCGGCAGATGATCTTCGGCTTGGGCGAGAAATCCTTGTAATAATTCAGTATCCATAAAGATTCAAGGTTCAAGGTTTAAGGTTCAAGGCTCAAGGTTCAAGGGTTGCTTCTGAATTTTGAACCTTGAACCTTAATTCACATACGAAGCGTTTTCGCCCGTCGCCGGTCGGCGCGGTGAAAATTTGTCTTCGGGCAACTTGAACGGCGCGACCGCGCCGCGCAGTTCGTCCGATAACTCGACCAGCATTTTCACTGAAGCGGCGGCGCGTTTCGAGCCGTTTTGGACGAGTTCCGTCACTTTTGAGATGTTTCCCATCGCCTGTGAAATATCTTCGGAACTGGTTGCCTGGCGGTTAGCGGATTCGGAGATTGACCCGATCAATTCGGCGAGTTTGGTGGAAACCTGTTCGATTTCGACCAATGCTTGTCCGGCGCGGTCGGCTAGAGTCGAGCCGACGACGACTTCGTGAATCGTCTCTTCCATCGAGGCGACGACATCTTTGGTCTCAGACTGAATCGTCTGCGTCAATTCGCCGATTTGATTGGTCAGACGGTTCGAGCGTTCGGCTAATCGCTCGACTTCTTCGGCGACCAGCGCAAAGCCTTTACCCGCTTCACCGGCGGCTGATGCCTGAAGTGAAGCGTTCAGTGCCAGCAGGCTCGTGCGGTCGGAAAGATCGT
This sequence comes from Pyrinomonadaceae bacterium, assembly GCA_026785925.1. GTDB lineage: Bacteria > Acidobacteriota > Blastocatellia > Pyrinomonadales > Pyrinomonadaceae. Next base: position 344 of record JAJAZE010000463.1, on the reverse strand, counting down.
CAATCAGACCGACGATTTGGCTGATTTCCTGCGAGCGTTCGCCAAGTTTTTTGATGCGCTTAGCGGTTTCCTGAACCTGTTTGCGAATTGAATTCATCGCGCCGATATTGTCCTGCACGGCTTGCGTGCCGTAACGCGCATTGCCGAGCGCGTCGCCCGCGACCTGCGCCGAGAGCGCGGCGTTGGTCGAAACTTCCTGAATTTGCAAAGCCATCTGCGCCATCGCCGAAGTCGTCCGGGCGATTTGCGAGGCTTGCGCTTCGCTGCCGCGCGCGAGCTGTTCGGTCGTATCGTTGATTTGATTGGCGGAACTCGAAACCTGAAACGTCACGTCTTTGACCTGT
>JAJAZE010000462.1 GCA_026785925.1 Pyrinomonadaceae bacterium | reverse complement strand
GACGGTCAATTCGCCGCTTTCGGTTAAAGCGTAAAGTTTTCCCGTTTCGGAAAGCCAGAAATGTTCGTCGCGTTTGTCCGTTCGCGGATTGAAAAGGCTTGTTTCACTTGAATCTTCGTTCCAGAAATCGCCTTTGTAGGTGTTGCACCTGAAGCAGCAATAGACAAGATTTTCTTCTTCATCGCCGCCGCTTTTTGATTGAGGCTGAAAATGGTCAACCGTTAGTTCGCCGCCGCTGTCGGTTTCGGAAACTCCGCAATACTCACATCGGAAACCGGCTCTTTCGCGGATTTTTCGGCGGACGGATTGGCTGACGCTCACGCAACTTTCTCCAACAAGCGAGATTCCAGAGTTCTTCTCAACGATTGATTTTCGTTTCGCAAACTTGAGTTTTGCGCGACCAGAGTTTCAATTTCGCGGCTGATGACGGCGACTTGTTTGGTCGCGTCGGCAAGACGTTCGCGTAGGTCGGCGGAGTTTTGAATCGGCGGCGAATCGTTCAAAATCGAATCTTCTTTGCGGTCTGAGATTTCATACCAATTTTGCAAAGCGGTTTGTTCTTCCGCCGTCAAAGTTTCGCCTTTGACCGCGAGTTGATGAAGTCTCTGCATTTTTTCAGTGTCATTCATTTTAGCTTGCTCGTGATGCCGATTTTATCACAATTCGTGTGAACGGTTAAATAATTTCTCGCGGACGGAAACACTTGACCAATTTAACCTGCAAAATGTCGAAGTATATTCGTGATTATGCTAAATTCAAATCGGAGTAAAAATCATGTCTAAAAAGAATGGAAATAAGCCGGAAGAAAAAATTCCGACGGGAAAGGAATTGCTGAAAATGTTTCCTACGCCGAAGAAATTAACGCCCGCAATGAAACGTCTTAAAGAATCTACTGAAAAAGCGATGGAGGCTTTGGATAAAAGGATAAAAGAACATGGTTATCCGCCCGATTTTCGACACTAGTTCGGTGATTAAATATCGAACTGAAATAAAGAAGTATTTTGAAACTCTTTATTTTCCTTCGATGGTGTTTTTTGAATTAGTGGCGACCTCAATAAACCGGGACGAACTAAAATTTTATTCAGATTGGCGAAGAGATTTGAATGCGGAAAAGCGTATCTTGTCGCCCACCGAAAACGACATCTGGGAAACGGCGAAAGCAATCCGCCGTTTGTATGTCAACAAAACCGCTCCGCAAACGAAACTCATCACCTTACGAACGGACGCGCTTCAATCGCCCGACTTTCCATCAAACAAAAAGATTCTTTCCTCGTTACCGACGACGTTGACGATTTTCTGATAATCAAACGCGAAATGAAAGATTTGCAGGTGATTTCGGCGGATGAATTTTTCGCTTGAAGTCCTTATTTTATAATAAAGTCAGTTTATCTCTTCCCGTCGAAAATCGAAATTTCGACTTTTCGACAAATGAAAAATCTTTACGACGATGTTTTTTTGTATGATTCGGTTCACGGCGGTTTTGCCGATGCGGAGACATTTGATTTTTACGACAGGCAAATTTCACTCTACGGTGCGCCGGTTTTAGAATTAGCCTGCGGTTCGGGTCACGTTTTGATTCGTTTGGCTGAAAAAGGAATCGAGATTTTCGGGCTGGATATTTCCGCCAAAATGCTCGGCGCGTGTCAACGCAAAGCGGGCGAGCGCAATGTCAAAGTAAAAATTCAAGCGGGAGATATGCGGCAATTTGAACTCGGACGGAAGTTTAAAGTTATCTTCATCGCCGGAAATTCATTTCAGCATCTGATAGAAAACGCAGACGTTTCAGCTTGTTTGGATTGCGTGAAACGACATTTAGCTCCCGGCGGAAAGTTTATCGTCGAAGTCTTAAATCCATACATTCCGTTGCTGATGCGTGAACGCGGCAGGAAATTTATGGTCGGCGCGTTCGGCAATTATGTGCTGACCGAAGATGTCAGATACCGCGCCGCCACGCAGGTAAATCATATCAGATGGCATTTCTGGCATCGCCCGACCGATGAAATAACGACGCTTTCGTTTGCTCTGCGGCAATTTTTCCCGCAGGAATTAAACGCGCTTTTCGAGTTCAAGGGCTTTTGCATCGAAGAAAAGTTCGGTGATTTCAATCAATCGGCGTTTTCCGATGATTCGCCGAAGCAAATAATCGTCGCCGGTCTCATCTGAAATTTACAAATTCACAAAAAATTTATATACAAATCGGACGGAAATTGTTTAATATAGTGGCAGTTATTAACATCCGGCACAATATATTGCGCTAACATCCGATTTGTAATTATTTTCATCTAATAAAATAACAATTTTAGGAGGTAAGTCCATTGATAACGGGTAGAGTTTTGCTCTTAAATTTTTCATACGAACCATTAGGAACGGTCGGCGTGGCGCGGGCGGTGTGCCTGTGGTTTCGCGGCAAGGTTTCGGTCGAAGAAAACGACGGCGCGAATGTTTTGCGCTCGCCGTCGCAGACGATTCAAGTGCCGTCGGTGATTCGGCTGCGAACTTATATCAACGTGCGCCGCAAACGTCAGGAAACGGCGATGAAGCGGGCGCGTATTTATATCCGCGACAAATATCGCTGTCAATACTGCGGCGATCACAAACACGCGCAGGATTTGACGCTCGACCATATTTTGCCCAGAGCGCAGGGCGGCGAATCAACGCCGCAAAATCTCGTGACAGCTTGCGTTTCGTGCAACCAGCGCAAAGGCAACCGCACGCCCGAACAGGCGCGAATGCCGCTGCTCTGCTCGCAGAAACTTTTGAGCATCGGGCTTGACCACGTTCTTTTGTGCCATTACGCCGAATCGCGCCCGGAATGGAAGAAATATCTATTTATGGAAGAGTTCGACGTTTCGATTGAACAGCCGACCGATATTCGTCTTGCCGCGTAATTGCCGATTAATTGCTTCGTTAAAAGCGCATTTGAAAATCTTGAAAGAGATTTTCAAATGCGCTTTTCCTTTGTTTTGAATCTGATTAAACTGATAAATCGAATGATTATAATATAACCCTTTATTATATTTGAGGGTGAGGAACAGAAATCAGGGAGAACAAGGAAATGAAGAATCTATTTTTGAAGCAGGCTTTCGCTTCTTTTTTGAGCGGAAGTTTATTGTTCGGCTCGGGCGCGTTTGCGGCGAGCCACGAAGAAGCACCGATGATTGCGCGTGACCGTTACGCCGACAACACTGACACTTACGCCTTTCGCAGTATGGAGCGCGGGCGCGAAGATTTCGTCACTTTAATCGCCAATTATGTGCCGAAACAAGGCGCGGCGAGCGGACCTCATTTCGCGGCGTTTGACGACACGGTTTTGTATGAAATCAAAATTGACAACACCGGCGACGGCATCGAAGACATCAAGTATCAGGTGCAATTCGCGTCGAAAACGATTAACGGCGACACGGTATTAGGGGTGTCAACTATCAACCAAGACGGCATTATCAAATCCTTGAACGATCCCGATTACAACGAAGTGCAAACTTACAGCGTGACTCGGGTTGATAATCAAAACAGACAGGGAAAAGTTATCGCCTCAAATTTAATTGTGCCGCCGGCAAATATCGGTTCAAAAGTCACGCCGAATTATGAAGAGAATCTGGGCGAAAAAGCCATCGGGAAATTGCCGAATGGCGGGCGCGTTTTTGCCGGAAACCGCGACGAAGGTTTTTACATTGATGTCGGCGGCGTGTTCGACGGTTTGAATCTCCGCTCCGTCGGTCCGCAGGGCGGCAAAGACGGTTTGAAGGATTTGAACATCAGCACGATTGCAATTGAAGTTCCGATAAAAGATTTAACGAGTTCGGGGAAAAAGCCATCAAAGCCGACTGACAAAGGCGCGGTGATCGGCGTTTGGGCGACAGCGAGCCGACGGACGACACGAGTGATAACTGACGGCAAAACGAGCGGCGAAGGAGAGTGGAAACAAATTTCGCGGCTTGGCAATCCGCTGGTCAACGAAGTCGTTATTCCTTTAAAACTCAAAGACGCTTTCAACAGTTTGTCGCCGGTTGGCGATGCGATTGCCGCGCCGTTCGTTCTTGACCCGGAATTGGCGAAGGTTCTCGCCGCGACTTTCAAAATCAAAGTTCCCGCCGCGCCGCGCAATGATTTGGTGCAGATTTACGCGACCGGAATTCCGGTCAATGCGATTACCGGACCTAATTACACGACGTTTCTGTCCGACGGCACGCCGCACGAATATCTCCGTTTGAACACGGCGATTCCGATTACGCCGTTTGAAAAAATGAATCCGCTCGGATTGCTCGGCAACGATGTCGCTGGATTTCCGAACGGTCGCCGATTCGTTGACGACATTCCCGATATTTCGCTGCGGGCGATGGCGGGCGGAACGCCGTTCCAACCGGCAACCAATGTTGCGCCAAACAACGCTTTGAGCGACGGTGTGAGCGAGAACGACGTGCCGTATTTGAATCGGTTCCCGTATCTGGCTCCGCCGCATTCGGGCAATCCGGTGACTCCGAAAGCGCAGTAGAAATCGGTGATAACGGATAAACAAAAGAAAAGGTTGGCAAGATTTATTTCTCGCCAACCTTTTGCTTTTACGCGAATTTAATTTCAACTTAATTTTTGTTTTTCAAGTTTTGCATCTAGTTTTAACCTTTTAATCTTCTCTCAACTTCTCCAACGCTTCACGCGCAATTTCGCGGTCGTCAAAGTGAAATTTATCATTGCCGACGATTTGGTAAGTTTCGTGACCTTTGCCCGCAATCAGCACGACATCGTTCGGTTTGGCTTTTTGAATCGCCCGGTGAATCGCCTCGCGGCGGTCGGAAATTATCAAATACTTGCAATCTGTTTTTTTCAATCCAATCTCGATTTCCGCGATTATTTGCAAAGGATTTTCCGTGCGCGGATTGTCTGAAGTAACAATCACCAAATCGCTGTTTTCTCCGGCGACTTCGCCCATCGGAGCGCGTTTGGTTTTGTCGCGGTCGCCGCCGCAGCCGAAAACCGTGATGATTTTTCCGCTCGTTAAACCCCGCGCCGTTCGCAAAGTATTCAGCAGCGCGTCGTCCGAATGCGCGTAGTCAACAACGACCGCGAAATCGCCGTCGTGCGCGACGCGCTCGAAACGTCCGGGCGCACCGGCGCAAGTTTTCAAACCTTCGGAAATTTTATCCAAATCATAGCCGAGTTCGAGCGCGACGGCGGTTGCCGCGAGCATATTATAAACGTGCGGTTTGCCGACCAGCGGCGACGTGATTTTTTTCGATCCGCGCGGCGTTTTCAAATCGAACGATGTGCCTTTTATCAAAGAAACTTCGACGTTTTCCGCCGTCAAATCCGCCGAGTTGTTTTCCAGCGCGAAAGTAACAACATTCCGGTTATTCGATTTCAATTCCGCCGCTAACTTCGCGCCCCAATCGTCGTCAATATTTATCACGCTCGATTTTGGAGTTTCGCCTAAACGACCGTCGAAAAGCTGCTTTTTCGCGTCGTAATAATTCTCCATCGTCAAATGATAATCCAGATGGTCGCGGGTCAGATTGGTGAATACGGCAACCTGAAAACGCAGCGCGTCGCAGCGGTGCAGATCAATCGCCTGCGAAGAAGTTTCCATCACCGCCATCCGACAATCGGCTTCGACCGCCTGCCGCAAAAATCGGTTGGTGTCCGATGCTTCGGGCGTGGTGCGGACGGCAGGCTGCGATTTGTCGCCGATACGATATTCAACCGTCGTCAGCATCGCGCCCGTTTCGCCGTTCGCTTCGGCGAGCGCGAAAACCAGATAAGTCGTCGTCGTTTTACCGTTCGTGCCGGTGATGCCGACGAGCTTCAAATCGTGCGACGGATTCCCGTTAATGACAGCGGCGGCTTGCGCTAAAGCCTTTCGCGCATCGGCGACTTTGAGCCACGCGCCCTGAAAATCGGCGGGCGCATCCAACTCAGAGATAATCCCGACCGCGCCGCGCCGCATCACGTCGTCAACAAAACGATGTCCGTCCAGCGTCAAACCGCGCACGGCGGCGAACAGCGAACCTGTTCCTGCCTGTCTGGAATCGTGCGTCACATCGGAAACCGCCGCGCTGTTTTCTCCTGTCAAATCGGCGTTCGTCGCCGCGCTGACCTGCTTGACTGTGATTTTACTCATCATAAAATTTGAAGTTTTACGGATTATACTTATTTTGCCTCGCCTTTGCGAAATGCGTTAGTATTTAAGTATTGAGGAAATAAAATCAAATGAATTTAATCAAAATAATTCTCATCGCCGTCGGTTTGGTCGTCGCGGCAATGCTCGCCTTTTCAATTATCGGCATCGTTTATTCGGCGTTGTGGTATTTGTTTTTGCTCGGCATCGTCGCCATCGGCGGTGCGGTCGGCTATAAACTTCTGGTGAAGGACAAGGAATTGGCAAGACTCGAAGACAAAACTCCGACAACGATTGCCGGGATGAAAAACGCCGACCGGACTTTGGAAGAATACAAACGAAAATATCTGCCAAAGTAACTTTTCGCGTAATACGCTTCGCTAGACTTTCCAATTTTAATCCGATAAATTCAAAATTGTTCTTTTGTTTTTTTGAAATGCTGAGATGGCGTAATTGGTAGCCGCGCTGGTCTTAGGAGCCAGTGCCGAAAGGCGTGCGAGTTCGAGTCTCGCTCTCAGCACCAGTATTGATTGCTCGACAGACGAAGAAGAAAGGCTTTTATTTAACCAAATAAAAGCCTTTCTTTTCTATTTTTCTCGTATATTTTTCCGGTGTTTCCGTGCCTGTTCAGCCACTTACCGAAGACGGATTTTGACGAGAAACGACTATTCGACATTTATGGCGAAGTTCGCTATTCTTTCATTAACTAAATTGGAGTTGAAAGCCTTTGTTTTCTCGATCAGCGGACGAATAAAGGCTCTTATTTTTATTAAATGAAAACTGAATTGTTGGACGTTTCGCCAACTCAAAAAGAAATTATCATCGAAATCGAACCCGAAGAAATTCGGGAAGTTTATAATAAGGTGAGCCGCAAATTTGCCAAACAAGTGCAGCTCGACGGTTTTCGCAAAGGCTTCGCGCCGGTCGAGGTCGTTAAGATGCGCTTTAGAGAGCAGATTCAATCGGAAGTTTTGCAGGAATTGTTTTCTCCGAAAGTCGCCGAAGCGATTCAGGAATACAAACTGAATCCGCTCAGCGAACCGCATCTGCATCTGGAAAACGGCGAGAGCATCAAGGTCAACGGTTCGCAGTCAATTTCCCTGCGCGTTCACGTCGAAGTGATGCCGGAAATTCCTGCGCCCGAATATAAAAATCTGGAAGTCGCGCGCCGTGTGCGTCCGCTTACCGACGAAGAATTTGACGACATTTTAGACGAACGCCGTCAGGAATCGGCGACTTTGCTTCCGGTCGAGGATCGCAAATCCGAGTCGGGCGATACGCTGATCGTTGATTTGGAAGGCGCGTTTGAAGGCGAAGAAAACGCCGAACCGATCAAAGCCGACGATTTGGAAATCAAACTTGGCGACGACAAAATCGAGCAATCATTTACGGAAAACTTAGTCGGGGTCGAACAGGACGAGGAAAAAGAATTTACGGTTTCCTACGCCGAAGATTTCACTTCACCGATGCTGGCGGGCAAAACCGTCAACTATAAAGCAAAAATCAAAAGCATCGGCGCGGTCGAACTGCCCGAACTCAACGACGAATGGGCGATGAGTCTCGACGAAGGTTTTGAATCTTTGCAGGATTTGCGCTCGAAACTGCGCGGCGATTTGGAAGCGGCGGCGAAGGACGAAGCCGACAATCGTCTGCGTTCCGAATTGATTCAAAAACTCGTCGCCAGTCACGATTTTGAAGTTCCGAACGCGCTGATTGATATTCAGGCGCGGAATCTTTTGAACAATTTCGCGCAGGATATGGCGCAGCGCGGAATGGATTTGAACAAAGTCGAAAAGGATTTCGTCCAGATGGTTTATACGCAGATGCAGGGACAAGCCGAGAGCGACGTGCGCGGTGCGCTGCTTTTGGAAAAAGTTGCGGAACTTGAAAATGTTGATATTTCCGATGAAGAGGTCAACACGGAAATCGAAAAAATGGCGCAGCACTACGGCACGACACCCGAAGAAATTCGCGCTTCTTTAACTCAGCAAGGCGGCGAAGCGAATATCGCCAACAGTCTGCGAACACGCAAAGCGGTCGAAGCATTAGTGACAAACGCGAAAATCACTGACGGCGAATGGATCGAACCAAATCAGATGCCGCCCGAAACCGGTGAAATTACGGAAACAATTGAAGCGGCAAACAAAGCAGAAAATGAAGCGGATAAACCGGCTGAAATTGCAAATGAGCCGCAAGCAGCAGAACCGAAAGCGGAAAAGAAAATCAAGGAACCAAAGAAAAAAGCGGCGAGTGAAGAGTAAATTGGGAGCGCGGATTTTGTTAGCATCGAGCGAGAGAGCGCGAAAACAAATTTTCGGTTCGATTCAAATATGATTTTACCGAAATGTTTTTGAACGCGATGCGCGTTCAACGGACGAAATCCGCGCTCCGACGGGAAAATTATTTGGTAAGTTTGCAATTTGAAAGATAATCTGTAAAATAAAACTCGAAATCGGCAATAGTCATTATTTCAACACTTATCTCCGTCGAGTTAAACCGATTCTTAAACAAATTGCTCAAAAAAATAAAAGAGAGAAAAAAATTATGTTAGTTCCAATGGTAGTCGAGCAAACTTCGCGGGGCGAACGAGCGTTCGATATATTTTCGCGTCTTTTGAAAGACAGTATTATTTTTATCGGCACACCGATTGACGATATGGTGGCGAATTTGATTGTCGCGCAGCTTTTATTTTTAGAAGCCGAAGACCCGGAACGCGACATCAACTTGTATATCAATTCGCCCGGCGGTTCAATCACGGCGGGAATGGGAATTTACGACACGATGCAGTTTATCAAAAACGATGTCACGACGATTTGCGTCGGACAATGCGCTTCGATGGGTGCGCTGCTGTTGACCGCCGGCACGAAAGGCAAGCGTTTCGCGCTGCCGCATTCGCGCATCCTGATTCATCAGCCGTCCGGCGGTGCGTCGGGTCAGGCATCGGATGTCAAAATTATGGCAGAAGAAATTTTGCGGATGCGCGAAATGACTTCGAGAATTATCGCTCACCACAGCGGACAAGCCTTCGACCAGGTTGAACTCGATGTCGAACGCGACCGCATTATGTCGCCGATTCAAGCCAAAGAATACGGCTTGATTGATGAAGTTATCGAACACCGGGAGAAATAACAGTTAGCAGTTAGCAGCCAACATTCAACAAAAAACTGATAACTGATAACTGATGACTGATAACTGTTTATGATAAGAAGACCCGAAGAAATCCTGCGTTGCTCTTTTTGCGGTAAATCGCAGAACGAGGTCAAAAAACTGATTGCCGGTCCGAGCGTCTATATTTGCAATGAATGTATAGACATTTGTAACGAAATCATCAACGACGACGAGCAGGCGGAAACGGCTAATGTCCGCTCGACGCTACCGAAACCTCAGGAACTAAAAAACTTTCTCGATGAATACGTCATCGGTCAGGATGAAACGAAAAAGCGTCTGTCGGTGGCGGTTTATCAGCATTACAAGCGCATTGAAATGTCGAAAATTCGTCAGGATGTCGAACTGCAAAAGTCGAACATTCTGCTGATCGGTCCGACGGGAACGGGTAAAACTCTACTCGCGCAAACGCTCGCCAGAATTTTAAGCGTTCCGTTCTGCATCGTTGACGCGACGACGCTGACCGAAGCCGGTTACGTCGGCGAAGATGTCGAAAACATTCTTCTGCGGCTTCTTCAGGCTGCCGGAAACGATGTCGAACGCGCCCAGACAGGAATTATTTACGTTGACGAAATTGATAAAATCTGCCGCAAAGACGACAATCCATCAATTACGCGCGATGTTTCAGGCGAAGGTGTGCAGCAGGCACTTTTGAAAATTCTGGAAGGAACCATCGCCAATGTTCCGACCAACGGCGGGCGCAAACATCCGCAGCAGGAATTTCTGCCGGTTGACACGACCAACATTTTATTTATCTGCGGCGGCGCGTTTATTGGTTTGGAAAAAGTCGTCGAAAAACGCTTTCGCAACAAATCGCTCGGCTTTCAGGCGGAAGTCAAATCGAGCAAACAGCGTCAAAACGAAGCGATTGGCAATCTCGAACCCGAAGATTTGATTCATTACGGTTTGATTCCCGAATTCGTCGGACGGCTGCCGGTTCTCGGAACCTTGACCGAACTCGACGAAGCCGCGCTGCTGCAAATTCTGACCGAACCGAAAAATTCGCTCGTCAAACAATATCAGCGCAAATTTGAATTCGACAACGTGCGCCTGAAATTCACCGACGACGCGCTCAAAGCCGTCGCCCGCCAAGCCTACCAAAGAAAAGTCGGGGCGCGCGGGCTGATGATGATTCTCGAGGAAATCCTTTTGCAGCCGATGTATGTGCTGCCGTCTCAGAAGCGCATTAAAGAACTCATCATCACCAAAGATATGGTCGAGCGCAAAGCACCGGCACTCGAAATCATTCGTGAGATGGACGAAGCGGCTTAGATTAAAGTTAAAACCAAGACGAAAAGAGGACAGATTTGATCGCTGTCCTCTTTTTTATTGCGGTTAGACTTTAAGCGACACTTTACGGAACAAAAGCACCGGGAACCGCTTGGTCACCCGCTGTTCCGAAGGCGATGCCGGTAAAGCCGGCTTGACTGCGGTTGAGATACCAGGTTCCATTGCGAAAGACGGCAACATCGGCTTTCCCGTCGCCGTCATAATCCGCCGGTGTCGGCGCGTCCGTCGAAACACCGAATTGAATGCCGGTAAAGCCTGCCGTGCTTTGCAGCAGATACCACACACCGGTTGACGGTCGGAACACGGCAACATCCGTTTTGCCGTCGCCGTCATAGTCTGCCGGAACGGGTTTGTCTGCCGCTTCTCCAAATTGGACTCCGGTAAATCCGAGCGCGCTTCGCTGGAGATACCAAATGCCGTTTCGATTAACGGCAAGGTCAGCTTTCCCGTCGCCGTCGTAATCCGCCGCCACCGGCTTGTCGCCGGTTTGTCCGAATTGAATGCCGGTGAATCCGAGACTGCTTCTGAGCAAATACCACGTTCCGCTGCTTGGTCGGAACACGGCAACATCGGCTTTGCCGTCGCCGTCATAGTCGGCAGGAACGGGAACATCGTCCGCCGCCCCGCACGCCACGCCCGTAAATCCGAGTTGCGAACGCTGCAAATACCAAGTGCCGCCGCGATAAACGGCGACATCGGTTTTCCCGTCGCCGTCATAATCGGCGGGAACAATTTTATCGGCTGAAATTCCAAACTGAACACCCGTAAAACCGTTCGCCGATTGATTGAGATACCACGCGCCGTTGGACGGGCGAAACACCGACACATCGGCTTTCCCATCTCCATCAAAATCGAACAAAGTGTTTCGAGTCTGAGTATTTCCGGTGAACAAACGCACGAGCGAACCGCGACCGATATTATTAAATGTGGAGAACTGTGCGCCGTAATACATTCTGCCGTTCGCCTCGTCAACCGTCATTCCGACGAATGGCGAGTTACTCGGATTACCGCCAAACGGGTCTGCACCGAACAAATTATTACCGAAAGAATTATCTAACAAACCGTCGGCATTCAATCGCGCAACTCCGCGTCGGTTTTGTCCGCTGATGATACCGAAAGTGCCTCCGATAATAACTTTTCCATTTGACTGAACGTGGAGTTTAGAAATTGTCCCGTTGATAGTTTGTGAAGTGTTGCCGAAAGAGGTATCGAGCGAACTGTCAGCGTTGAGACGGGCGATATTTCTTCTGATAACATCGTTGTAACCGCTAAAACTACCGCTGATTAAAATTTTGCCGCCGGAAAGCAATTTGATGTCATAAACGCCTTGGGCAGAGCTGGTAGTATTGACTCCGCTGCCGATGTTGAATGATGTATCAAGCGTTCCGTCGGTATTCAACCGAGCGATATGATTTCGCGTTACGCCATTATAAATACCGAAAAATCCGCCGATTATGATTTTGCCGTCAGACTGTATTGCAAGAGAGAAAACACTGCCGCCGTTAACACCCGTTCCCGGATTAAATGTCGTGTCGAGTGTTCCATCGGCTTTTAATCGCGCGATGCCTTTACGCGATACGCCGTTATAACGCAAAAAACTGCCGCCGATGATAATTTTACCATCTGGCTGTAACGCAATAGCTAAAGTATAGCCATCCTGCACTCCTAATCCTAAATTAAAGTTTGTGTCTAAAGTTCCATCCTGATTCAAGCGGGCAATATTGCCGCGTTCGACATTATTTACACGCCCGAAACTACCGCCGACAATATATTTGCCGTCCGGCTGACGCAGAATTTTTTGAACGGCATTAACGCTGTCTGTTCCGCCGGAAAAACTCGTGTCGAGTGTTCCGTCCGCATTAAATCTGGCTATGCTTGGACGCGGAGTGTTGTTGGCAATTGTAAATTTGCCGACCACCATAATCTTGCCGTCCGGTTCGCGCAGAATATCGCTAACAATCAAACCACCTACCAAACCTTGGTCAATCAACGGAGCATAGCTTGGATCAATACTTCCGTCCGCATTGTGCCGGAGCATATTGGAAGAAACAACATTTCCCAGCGGTATTGCATAAATTAGACGTGGCGTATTGGTAATAATCTTTCCATCAGGCTGAACTGCGTGTTTGCCTAAAGATGAAACTGCGGAGAATCCATTAGCGTGAGTTGAGGCAAATGCTATGTCGCGGCTACCATCAGTGTTGAAACGAACTGTATTTGCGCCGGAAATCTCTATGGACGGATTAGGATAGCCGTTGAAATTTACCAAAATTTTGCCGTCATTCAGAACCGTGATTTGCCCGACAGTAGTCAAATTGCAATTGGCTGAACCTGGCGGATTCGCGTTACAGTTGCTTCCTTCAAGAAAGGAGTTATCCTTCGAGCCGTTCGGATTAAGACGAACGATGCGATACGCCACGGTATTGTTAAAACCTTGAAATCCGCCGCCGACCACGATTTTACCGTCTGACTGCACCGCAATCGCTCTCACTTGGTCGTTGGCAATGCCCGTGCCGACATCGAAAGTCGTATCGAGCGAACCGTCGCCATTGATGCGGGCAATTCCGTTGCGCGACGCGCCGTTGTAGGTGCTGAAATAACCGCCAATCAAAACTTTACCGTCCGTCTGCCGGGCTATCGAATAAACGCCATAGCTGGTTTGGGCGACGTTTGCGCCCGGCGACGGCGCGAAACTCGCGTCAACCGAACCGTCGCCGTTGAGCCGGGCGATGCCCTGTCGCGTCAATCCGCCGACTGTCAAAAAGTCGCCGCCGATTAAAATTTTACCGTCCGATTGCAGCAAGATGGCGTAAACCAATCCGAGTCCGTTTCCGGCATTGAAGCTGACATCAAGCGAACCGTCCGCGTTTAGTCGGGCAATTCGCCATCTTTGAACGACGGCACCGTTTGCATCGGTAAATTCATTAAAAGTTCCGCCCACGATAATCTTTCCGTCCGGCTGAACGGCGACGGCTAGAATGCGCGGATTGAAACCCACGCCGACCGAAAAAGTCGGATCCAAAGTGCCGTCAGTATTCAAACGGGCGATTTGGTTACGCCCCGTGCTGTTCACCCATTTGAAATCGCCGACGATAATCTGCTTGCCGTCCGGCTGTAATGCGATGGCTTGAACACTTTGTGAATTCGCCTCGTAAGGCGACATCACGCCGCCGATAAACGTCGGATCAACGTCACCGGGAACTTGGGCGCGTAAGTTTGCAGTTGCCGCCGTCAAAAACAGCAGACTGAAAAGGGCAAACGCTAAGGTTCTGCCCGTTGGAATGATAGCGAGACGTTTCGCTGTTTTCGTTGGAAGTTGGTTTTTCATTTTTTTTCTTTGATTCTAATTTCTAATTTCACGAGTTTAGCCGCACGGTTAATTTTTAATTCTCTGTTTGTAATGACAAAAAGTTGCGAAATCTTGCAAAAAAAGTTCTTCAATTATTTGCTAATTCTCGTGAGTCGTTGTTTTTCGTTGAGTTTACGCCGAATATTTCATTTTAAGTCGGACGCGGTTAATAAAAGATTTTCTTTTGTCGTGATAAAAATAGTATAATTCTGCCGATTTGGAAATACGCGAAACTGCGTATTTTTTAACTGAAATCATTACTGTGCAGAAACAGGCACGAAGTAAACGTGCTTTGATTATTAACGTAAAACACACTTACTTCGTGCGTGTTTCTGCATAATACAAAACTCCCGAAATGAATCATTTAAATTATCAGGACTGGCAGATGCTCGTCTCGGCAATCGGGGATTTGCACGCCGATTTTGACCCGCAGACTTTGACGGAGCGGACATTAGCGGCGGCTTCGCAGATTATCGCCGCTGACAGCGTGGCTTTTACCGGCTTTCGTTATGACGGCGAACTTACCGATTTGATTTGGGATAATTCGGGCGGATTTTCGGCTGATGAGATGGAAATTTTTGCGGCTTACATTCACGAAAATCCTTTAATCGGCGCGTATATCAACGAACGGCGCACGGAAACTTTGAAAATTACCGATTTAATTGCGCCGAAAAACTTTGAGCGGACGGCAATTTACAACGAATTTTACCGGCGCGTTGGAGTCAGCAAT